>WRGS01000161.1 GCA_009787075.1 Paludibacter sp. | reverse complement strand
CATTACCACAAATAAGCAAGCTCGCATAACGCGAACATGTGTGCTTAATTCTTGTGGTTTTGAAACTTCTCACATTTCTGATACAAGAACATAGCAAAATGCTGTTTTTATTATGGCAAATTTCGTGCCAAAAAATTATAAATACTGTTTTAAATGCTTACAATGTAGGTTTTTAATACAAAGACAGAAAAAATCTTTTGGCGAATTTAAAATCTGATGCTAACAAATATCTGCACTTGTAATAATAAAAATCCTCATATTCGGCAGGGTGAATTGTTATTTAAAAATATTGTTGTATTTTTGCAATTGAAAAATAAAATAGAACTTTAATTGTTTATAATATATTATGAAAAACATCAATAAAAATATTATTTTACTTGCATTCTTTTGTTTGGGAGTAAGTACGCTCAATGCACAAATAACTATTCTTGATGAAAGTTTGATGACGCAGGCAAGTTTCAATAAATTTACCATAGTAAATGTATCAGGCGCTCAAACGTGGAATCACAACAGTCAGTATGGCGCAACTATAAGCGGTTATGCAGGTGGTCGAAGTTACGCCAACGAAGATTGGTTTATCAGTCCTGTGATGGATTTATCGGCTGCAAGCAATGTAAAACTCTCTTTTGACCACACAAGAGGACCAGCAGGAATGGTAAATGTAGGCGTGTCAGCGGGCTGGTACAAGGTTTTTGCCTCTGCAAATTATACAGGCGACCCTGCAGCCACAGATTGGATTGAAATCACCAATGTACAACAGCCAACAAGTACATGGTCTTTTGTTTCATCTGGCAATTTGGCTATTCCTGCTGCCGCCAAATCGGCAACTGCGCGTATTGCTTTTCGTTATATCAGCAGCGATACTCAATACGCAACGTGGGAAATTAAAAATGTTAAAGTAACAGGCGACCCCGATTATGTAAATAATCCGAACGTTCTTAAAATTACAAACTGGAATACCGAATGGTTGGGTTGCATAGATAATGGTCCCGATGACGAAAATTTGCAACTTAATAATGTTGCAGCGGCTATTATTTCAATAAATTCGGATATTTATTGCTTGCAGGAAATTTCCAATACCAATACGATAAACAGTTTGGTGTCAATTTTGGGCAGCAGTCAGTGGGGCGGAGCAATTACCAGCACAGGCAATTGCCTGCAACGGCAGGGCATTATTTATAAAAAATCAAGAGTGCAACTTGTCAATTCTTTGGAAATCAACAACGGTGCGTCTGCTCAAGGCTATACTTATTCTTATAATTGGAGTAGCGGGCGTTTCCCTGCTTTGTATAATATTAATTTTACTGCAAATTCTCAAACATTTCCTATTTCCATTATTAATATCCACGCCAAAGCATTTGCCGATGCCGACAGTTATATTCGCCGTAAAGGCGGCTCGCAAGGGCTAAAACCAATACTCGATGGCAGTCAGTATAACACAAAAAAATTGATTATTACAGGCGATTTCAACGATTATTTAATCGGAAGTACGTGCTATTCTTACACAGATTCGCCGTACAAAAATTTTATTGACGATGCAAGCAATTATTCAGGTATCACAAAGAACTTAACAAATGTTGGTTACGCTTATTACGGAGCGCCGCTTATTGAAAATTTTATTATTTCAAATGAATTGTTTAGCAATTATATTTCAAATTCTGCTTCGCAGGAAACATCTGTGTTGCAAAGCATTTACGATTATTACAACACCACTTCCGACCATTTGCCTGTAAGCGCGTGGTTCGATTTTTCAAACTCTGCGGCAACAGACAATGTTTATTCTGCCTCAAATAATCTTTTGAATATATTTCCAAACCCTGTTAAAAATGAGTTACAAATTGAAAATTCTCAGTTTGAAAATTTGCAGTTTGAAATTATAGATTTGTCGGGCAGGCAAATTATAAACGGTAATTTATCAAACACTAAATCTGTTAATGTTTCTGCTTTGCCTTCAGGGATTTATATTCTAAAAATCGGCAGTTTACACGGCAAATTTGTAAAGGAATAGAAATTACATATAAAATAAATTATTTGGAATGAAAACCCTGTTCCTTATTCCTGCACCGCTTGCCGATGTTGATCTGTGCAATATTTTTCCTGATTATAACCTGCAAATAATCGGACAGTTGGATATTTTTGTTGTGGAAAATATCCGTACTGCCCGCCGTTTTATCAAACATGCTGTTCCCGATGTTGATATTGATAAATTGCGTTTTTTTGAACTCAACGAACATAGTGCAAATTTGCAGGAAATTACAAAAATTATGCACAGCGGCGAAAATATCGGTTTTATGTCGGAGGCTGGCTGCCCTGCAATTGCAGACCCGGGCGCAGAACTTGCTGCTATAGCACAAAAATTTAATTATAAAATCATTCCGCTTGTAGGTCCTTCTTCTATTTTACTTTCGTTGATGGCTTCGGGGTTTAATGGACAGAATTTTGCTTTTGTGGGCTATTTGCCTGTAAAAGATCCCGATAGAGTGCGTGCAATTAAAAAACTCGAAAATCGCGTTTTATCCGAACATCAAACGCAGATTTTTATTGAAACGCCTTATCGTAACTCAAAGTTAATAAGCGATTTATTGAAAAATCTCAATCCGCAAACATCGCTCTGCATAGCTGCCGACCTCACCGCTCCAACGCAGTTTATTGCAGCAAAAAAGATTTCCGAATGGAAAAAATCTCAACTCCCCGACCTTAATAAACGACCAGCCATATTTTTAATTAATTAAAAGTTAAAAAATGGCAGGCGCAAAATGGATAATAATTAAAAACTAATAATTAGTATTAATTTCGTATTTTTGCAAAAAAATAGAACGGTTATGCATTATCAGCACGAACATTTAGAAAATTCGCCTGAATTTGTTGGACTTTCGGTAAATCAGGGTACTGCAAATGCGCCTGTTATTAATCCTTATTTGAAAAGAACAGGCAAAAAATCGCTGCTTTCGGTCGCTCAATATGTTGATGGAATTTTCAGAGGCGATATTTCTGTACTTGGGCAGGCAGTAACATTGATTGAAAGTTCGCTTTCGATTCATCAGGAAATTGCTCAAAGTATTTTGGAAAAATGTTTGCCGCACGCAGGCAATTCTATCCGTTTGGGGATTACGGGCGTTCCAGGTGCGGGCAAAAGCACTTTTATTGAGGCTTTGGGAATGTATCTTGTACGTCAAAAAAGCAAAAAACTTGCAGTGCTTGCCATCGACCCTTCGAGCGAGCGCACAAAAGGCAGTATTTTGGGCGATAAGACTAGAATGGAAGAACTTTCGGCTGTGCAAAATGCATTTATCCGTCCTTCGCCCTCGGCGGGTTCGCTGGGAGGAGTAGCGCAAAAAACCCGCGAAACAATAGTGATTTGCGAAGCGGCTGGCTTTGATACGATTATTATAGAAACTGTCGGAGTAGGACAGAGCGAAACAGCCGTACATTCAATGGTCGATTTTTTTCTGCTGATTCAACTTGCAGGCACAGGCGACGAGTTGCAGGGAATTAAACGCGGAATTATGGAAATGGCTGACGGAATTGTTATCAACAAAGCCGACGGCGGAAATATTGAAAAAAGCCGTGTGGCACAAAGTCTGTTCAAAAATGCGCTACATTTGTTTCCACAAGCCGAATCGCAATGGACGGCGGAGGTTTTGCTTGCTTCAGCAAAAGACAAAACAGGAATTGAACAAACATGGGATATGGTTGAAAGATATATTGATTTTGTGCATACAAACGGTTATTTTATGCACAAACGCAACGAGCAGGCGAAATATTGGATGTACGAAACCATTGACCGACAGATTAAAAATAAATTTTATAATAATCAGCAAATAAAAGATTTATTAAAGCAAACGGAAAATCAGGTGCTTGCGCAAAAAATTTCTTCTTTTGCAGGAGCGCAAAAATTGCTTGATAAATATTTTGAAAATATATGATGCGAAATATATATTATTTGTGCTTTTTAACGCCTAACAAAATTTTGATATTATAAATCATTTAATTTTTTTAAAATTTGTACTTGTGAATAAAACAGCGGTTGTAATATTGAATTGGAATGGCAGAGATTTTTTAGAAAAATTTTTGCCGTCTTTGCTTTGTAACAATTCTGAAAATCAGGCAGATATTTATGTTGCTGATAACGGCTCAACTGATGATTCTGTTGATTTTTTGAAGAAAAATTTCCCTGATGTGAAAGTAATTCAACTTTCTGAAAATTATGGTTTTGCAGGAGGTTACAACAAAGCGTTGGCGCAAATTTCCGATTACAGATATTTTGTTTTGCTCAATTCTGATGTTGAACTTACGCAAAATTGGTTGCAGCCGCTGACAGAATATCTTGACACTCACGAAGATACGGCAGCCGTTCAGCCGAAAATTCTTTCTTTTTCCAACAAAAATAAATTTGAATATGCAGGCGCGGCTGGCGGATTTATAGACAAGTGGGGATTTCCTTTTTGCCGCGGGCGGATTTTTGGAACGGTTGAAACAGATAACGCTCAATATAATAATATTTTAGATGTTTTTTGGGCAACTGGTGCGTGTCTTGTTATTCGTGCGGCAGATTATTGGGCGGTTGGCGGACTTGATGATGATTTTTTTGCGCATCAGGAAGAAATAGACCTTTGCTGGCGGCTCAAAGCGCGCGGAAAGAAGATTACATGCGTGCCGCAAAGCATCGTGTATCACCTTGGCGGCGGTACTTTGACCTCCGAAAATCCAAAAAAAACATATCTTAATTTTCGCAACAATCTTTTACTTTTGTATAAAAATTTACCAGACAATCGTTTGCGTAAAACTTTATTTGTTCGTTTTTTCTTCGATTATCTCGCTGCTTTTCAATTTGTTATAAGTGGAAAATGGAAAAATGCAAAGCAAATTTTTTATGCACGGCGCGATTTTTGTAAGATAAAAAATCGTTTTTTACAAAAAAGAAAAGAAAATTTGAAAGAAACCGTTATAGAAAATATTCCAGAAATATTTCCGCAAAGCATTGTTTTCCAATATTATTTAAAAAACAAAAAATATTTTCAAAATTATAATTATAAAACAAAATAAATTTAATATTTAACAAAAAATGAAAAAAAGATTATTAATTGCAATTTTTTTGGTATTAGGCGTAAATGTTGGTATTTTTGCTCAACTCTCTGATACGGCTGCGGCAGACAAATTGACAAAAGTTACCACAGATTCTACTGCCGGTTGGAAATTTGGTGCGATGGCGGGGCTGAATTTTGCCCAAACAAAACTTGTAAATTGGTCTGCAGGCGGCAATAGCAGTTTGGCGTTGAACGGAATTTTTAGCGCGTATGCAAATTATTTTAAAGGTAAAAATTCGTGGATAAACACGCTGGATTTGGGTTACGGCTTGCTCAATCAGGATAATCTTGCTGCCTCAACCAAGAAATGGCAAAAAACAGACGACAAAATTAATTTATCGTCGCAGTATGGCTACAAGGCGTACAAAAAACTGTATTATGCGGCTTTGTTCGATTTCAAAACGCAATTCTCACCCGGCTACGATGATGCAAACAAGCGGATTTCCGACTTTTTTGCGCCTGCATATATCACCGCAGGCGTGGGCATCAGTTATCAGCCGACTCAGTATTTGAATATGTTCCTCTCGCCGGCAACAGCGCGTTTGGTAATTGTGAGCGACACTGCGTTGGCAAGCAATTACAGCATTGAAGCGGGCAAAACCACAAGGCTTGAGTTTGGTGCATACGCGCGCTTTCAATTTGCAAAAAACGATTTCAAAGCAGAATTGCTGAAAAATGTTGGTATTACCACCCGTTTAGATCTTTTCAGCAATTATTTGAAAAATCCGCAAAACATCGCTGTAACGTGGGAAACCTTGATTGCATTCAAAGTGAATAAATATCTTTCTGTCAATTTGAATACCAATCTGATGTATGACGATAACACAAAAATGGACATCGTTACCACGCAGGCGGACGGCACAAGCGTTACAAAAAAAGAGCCGCGAGTGCAGTTTAAAGAAATTCTCGGAATTGGAGCATCGGTGAAATTTTAAATTTTACAAAAAAAACTATGAACAAAGAGCAAAGATGCCGAATTTGAGCGTTTTTGCTCTTTTTGTCGATTGAAGATTTGCTAAATTAACATTTGTAATGAAAAAAAATGGAATAATATTAAAAAATAATTTGTAAATATTTTTTTGTAATCAATTAATACAATGTATTTTATGAAAAATTTAAAATATTATTTCGAAATTAAAAATACTTTTTGTAATTTAGCACACAATTTTTGCAAAAAAAATACGTTTTTTTAACTGAAATTTTTAATGGTTTTTAACAATGAAAAATAGAATTTTTATATTATCAAGTATTTTAATTTTTACCTTGCTGCTTAATTCGTGCTACAACCGTCCTGTTACTCGTACAGATACCGAATCAAGCGGCACAGCAAAGTTTGGTGCGGACGAAAGTTTTGCACCGATTGTTGAAGAAGAACTTGCTGCATTCACAGGTTTGAACCCTGAGGCAAATCTGATTGTTGAATATATGAGCGAGCCGCAACTTGTTAAGGCGATGATGGACGACAGTTTGCAACTGATTATGGCTGCACGCGACCTCACCGACCAGCAAAAAGAATTTATCCGCCAACGCAAACAGACGCCGCGCTCGCAACGCATCGCTATTGATGGTATTGCACTGATAATCAACAGACAAAATCGCGATTCGCTGATTTCGACTGCTGATTTGAAAAAAATAATGACGGACAAAATTACGCAATGGAATGAAGTTACAAACGCCGAAAAATCGAAACTTGGTGAGATTAAGGTAGTTTTCGACAATCCAAATTCGAGTACGCTGCGTTATATCAACGACTCAATTGCGCGTGGCGATAAACTTTCAGGCAGGTTAAGCGCATTGAAGACTAACACCGAAGTGCTTGATTATGTGGCTCGTACTCCAAATGCACTTGGTATAATCGGCGTAAATTGGGTGAGCAATCCTTCTGATTCGTTAAAACTGACTTTCAGGCAAACAATTCGCGTGATGTGGGTAAGCCGTAGCGCAAATCCAACGCTTGACAACAGTTTTCAACCCATTCCTGCGTATTTGCGCACAGGCGATTACGCTTTGGTACGCGATTTATTCCTGATAATTACCGACCCGCGAGGCGGATTGCCGTCGGGATTTGTGAAGTTTTTTGCAGGAGATGCAGGGCAAAGAATTGTTTATAAGGCAGGACTTGTACCCGCAACCGCCCCAACGCGACTGATAAGCATTCAAGAAATGTAATGGAAAGGGAAATAATTACGTGAATTAGTAAAATAAAAGTCGAATACATATTTATCAAAAAAAATAAAATAATACGATAAGTCAATGTATTAGAATGTTGCAGTGAGATGAGTTTTTAAGGAATGGGCGGAAAAGTTGAAAATGTGTGGTACGAATAAAAAAGGAAAATTCTACAAAATATATTATAAAGAGGAAAATTAAAAAACATAGATTATGAACAAACTCCGCATCATTCAGCATCAATCCAACTTTGATAAGATTGCACATTTTATCAACAACGAAGACGATAGCGAACAAGTAGAAATATGGTTTGCACTAGAACTTCAATTGTTATTGGGATATGCCCGTTGAGAAAATTTTATTGTTGCTCTTCAACGAGCAGTAGATTCTTGTAAAACACAGAGTATCAATGTAGATGATCATTTTCGTGAGGTTACGAAAATGATAGAAATAGGTAAACGTGAAGTTACCGATTTTATGCTTACCCGCTATGCTTGTTATTTGATTGCACAAAACGGCGACCCTAAAAAAGAAGAAATTGCTTTTGCACAGAGTTATTTCGCTATTCAAACACGCAAAACCGAATTGATTGAAGAACGAATTAATTTGCTGTCCCG
>WRGS01000160.1 GCA_009787075.1 Paludibacter sp. | reverse complement strand
TTTGGGAAAAACCGCAGGCGCACAAAGAGAAAATCATTATTTTGGAAAACGGAAAAACAACGAAAATTGACTTCAAACAATATCTGATTTCCGAAATTGAAAAAATATTTATTAAATATACGCCCAAAGATTTGTATTACAGAATTTTGTTTAAACTTTTTGCAGACCAATTGGATACGGACAACCCCGAATTTAACCGCCAGATTGGATGTTTGGAAAACACGGTTATTTATCAATCGCTGTACGATTTCCAAAAAGACGGTGCGAAGAGTTTAATCCGAATGTTGCGCAACCTTGACGGTGCAATTTGTGCAGATGCTGTCGGGCTGGGGAAAACTTGGACTACACTTGCTGTGATAAAATTTTATCAATTGGAAGGCAGAAAAACAATTGTTATTTGCCTGAAAAAACTTGAACACAATTGGAATCAGTTTCGCGAAAATCAGTTTTCAAAATTTGAAAAAGACCATTATTAAGAGGACGTGATATTAAACGATACGGTTATCAATTTGCTGATTTATATATAATTATAACTTTTCTGAGTTTGAAAATTGATATTGAGCAATATCCTGCTGTAAAACATCATCTTTTGAGTTTTGGATACGATAGATTAAAACAAACAGGCGAAGCAGGTGCAAGAAAAAAGACTAATAATCAATGGTTTGAAACGCGACGACATTTTAATTTGTTAGGAATTATCGCGTCTTGGTAGAAATCTGCTTATGATAATGGGCATTCTCAATGAGTGTATGAACCGCGACATTCAAGTTTGGACAATCAAAGATAATTACCGTTTGGGTAGCGACATCAATAGCAAAGTTCTTGCTTTTGCATTCGGACTTTCTGCCGAAATAGAACGCAATACGTACCAAAGAAGCATTGGCACGTAAAAAAGCCAAAGGCGTTATATTAGGTCGCCCCAAAGGCAGCAAGTCGAAAGTTAAGAAACTGACGGGCAAAGAGGCAGAAATAAAGAATTTGTTGGAGAAAAAAGTATCCAAATCGGCAATAGCGCGGATATTGGGAGTACATCGGTTGACGGTGTCGGTGTTTGTGCGGGAAAATCCGTGAGAAATCGAAAGAGAAACTCCGTCTAAACAAATCTCATCTGTATCTCTGCTGTTTCAAAAATCAGCATTTAACATTAGCAACACCTATAAAAATTCTTTCAAAACGAAAACTGCGCGGCAATTCTAATTCCCCATTTGTCGGTATTTGGGGAATTTTTGTGTGTCAGGCGGCGCACATAATCAATGCGGATAATATTTAGAATATTTTCAATTCCAATGCTTCCTTCAAAATAAGGTTGATTGCCAAAAAATTGTGTTTGTTGCGGCAGCGCAAAAAGTCCTGCGGGATTTTTTTCAGGATTATTTTTATCGGTCAAACGTCCGTAAATTCCCTTTAGGGTTACCACTTCGCGCAGACGCAAATTTTTAATCAAAGGTATTCTATTGAAAATCAACCCTTTAAGATGACAGGTTGCCAAAAACATAGCATATTCATCGGTAATAAATTCCATCGGACGCATAAGCAGAAATGCATTGCTATTGATAAGAATCGACTGCGAAGTCAGCGGCAAAACCAGCAATGGAAACGGCGTTTTATCCCAAATTTTACCTGCTTTTACTGTTCCGTCTATAAAACCAAAAACCGAAAGCCAAACGCGCTTTTTAACCTGAAATTCGGTGCGGTTGTAAGCAAAATCGCTGCCCATAAATCCTTGAATGCCAATTTGATGTGAAAGTAAAAACACAGGTGTGGTTTTTGATAAAGAAGGATTTTCCGATTTTCCCTGTCGGCTGTTGTAAGCCGCCTCGTTGGGGGCAAAACGCAATTGAAAACCAATTTCCGAAATTTGAAAACGTTCAACAGTATTTCGGTTTCCAAAATTATCAAACTGTTCATACGCAAGCGTTCCTGCTGGACGATTGTTCCGATGCTCTGCCCAAATTCTCATCAGAAAATTATTCAACCATTCGTGTTCGTATTGAAGTTTAATTCGCTGTATATAAAGCATTTGCGTTTGTTCTTGCCCAACAGGCAAAAGAAAAATATTATCATAAATACTCAAAAAATCATAACCCGGCGTATAAACATCGCAGCCGCCCATTATCCAAATTTTGCGCACAGGACTTTCGTTTTCGTGATATTTTTTTGCATTAAAAGAATATGTAACTTTTCCCTGATATTTTAATTGTTTGTCTTTAAAACCAAAAGCCGCATAACCACTTAAAAACCAATGCTTTGAAAAATTTGCCGTTGTCGTTCCTCCCAAACGCAAACGAAAACCTTCAACATAATTTTTACCAAAAAGCGCCTCATGTGGTCCAATATCGAATTTGTTTTTTTTATTGTCAAAATTTGTTGGAATAAAACTGTTTGACAAAATTTCCAATGTTTTTGAAAAAGCATAAAATCCTGTTTTTTTGTACAATTCATTGAGCATCAACCCAATAGCCGCTTCGTTTTGAGAAAGCGGAACAGCCCGCTGCGCTGTCCAAAAAGAATCGGTTTTCAGAGTAACATCAGGCATTTCAAAGATTTTTCCTGCAGAATTAAAAACTGTGTCAATCGCTGCAGGCGCAAAATCGTAGTTGGAAAATTGCCGCAAACGATGCGCATAAAGTTCCTGTACGCCTTTTATTGGATAAAAATTTCCAAAATAATTTTCCGTTGTCAAAGCCCAAGCGCTGTCAGTCAATTGTGTAAATTCCTGAACTATACGAATTTGGTCCACCCAATTAAGATTAATATTTTTCGGCGTGTTGAGCAATGCTTTTTTTACGGCAAACCGTCCGTCGAGTGTGATGTAAAGTTGCCCTGTAAAACCATAACTTTCCGAATTAAACGGCACAAAAGCAAGATTTATGCACTGCTCACCAGCAACATTAATTGTGTCAAGAATATAATATTTGTAATAACTTGTTGCTAATGAAGAAGATAGCGGGCTTACAAAATCGCCAAGCAGAAATTTTATATTATTATCAAAAATATTAACATTTTTTAAAATTTCATCAATATTTGCCGAAAGTAAATCATTTTGGTCGAATGGCTTGTCAACGCCTTCGTGTCGGCGAGCGATGGTTATGGTTTTTTCTGAAACAGGCTGTTTTTGGTAAAAATATTCTGAAATTTTTTCACGAATTGAAAGCGGAAGTACAGGTTTGCCTTTCAATTCAGATGTATCAACATAATTTTTCAGAAACGAAAATTGATTAAAAATTTTACTTTTTTCAATATCAAAATTGAAGTAATCTATTGAAAATGTGAGTTTTTCGTAAATTTGCGCACTGTATTGTTCGCGGCTCTCAATGCGGTTGTCGTTTTTGTGCGCAATAACCTGCTTTATCAAATCGACAGCGGGGTTATTTTTTTTTGAATATTTTTCGCGTTTTGGTTTTACAATCACTTCGTTAAGTTGGTAAGAATCAGGCACAAGCAGAATTTTTATATCATTATTCCGATTGCCGCGCTGCAAAAAAATCTTTTTGGTTTTATAACCCAAGAAACTGACTGTGAGCATATTTTTACCTGTGGAATTTTTAATATAAAAAATTCCATCGCTGCCTGTCATCGTACCGATATTTGTACCTTCAAAAAGCACTGATGCATAGCCGATTGGCTCGCCTGTAATAGAATCGACAACAACACCTGCCGCCGACACATTTTGCCCTTTGAGCATTTGCACAGCGGAAACGACCAACAGTAATATCAAAATTGTGCATTTTTTCAATTTTTTAATCCAGTTTTTGTATCCACAGGATTTGCATAAATTCCCAAAAAAATCTGACGCAATTCTTTTTCGTCTCCGTCAATTTTCCCCAAACCGCAATTCATATATTCAATGAATTTCTGCTTTTCTTCACAGGAATACTTATCTGCAAATTCAGTTTTTCCATCGCGCAAATCGTGGGCTATATAATTGGTTTTAAAGAGTTTATAACCGTCGTAAATTCTGTTGTCAATTAATGCAGCAAGCGCTTTAAATCGTTCTTGCGGCGGAAATTTTGCGCAATTTTCAAGTTCTTCGCGCCCAATCGGTGTACAAATCGTATAATGAATGTTGCCTTTGTATTGCTGAATTCCCTGCAAAATGCTCATTAAATCTTCGCCTTCCTGTTTTATGTATGCCTGACGGCGGGTAATGTAAATTTCGCGAGTTTTAAAAAAATCGCAGGGTTCATATTCATACGAAAGCGCGATTGGCGTGATATTCAGTTCGTTAAGATTTTCTACAAAATCTTTTTTGCTGCTCATTGCAAACATTTTCAACACGCCTATTTCAGTTTTGTCAATCCCATTTTTCGTGCGTCCGTTGCGTTGTGCAATCCAAGTAGATTGCCGTTTTTCGGTAATGGTAAAACGCATATATTCAGATACTTTCAGCGAATTTGTAAAAAGTTCGCGAGCAGTTCCGCCGCGCACAATTTTAAACATTTTATTGATTTTGCCAATATCAACCACAATTTGTGGGCGCATCAAATTGCTGCCAAAAGTGATTTCGGAAGTATTCAAATTATTATAATAAAGAATATATTGCAGCAAGGCTGAGTCGAGCATAATATCCCGATGGTTTGAAATTTGCATACACGGATGTTCGTTTGAAAAATTTTCCGTTCCGCCGTAAGTGAATTCTTTAGCCGTATCTTTTAGAATTTTTTTCAGCGCCAAATCCATTACCCCAACCTGAAATTGCTCGACAGTTTGAATTTTTTTGAATTCCTGCGCATATTCACTCACGGGTTTTTCGGGGAAAAGAAATTTTACAATATTTGAGAAATGTTCATTTTCTACAATACGTGCCACTGCGGCAGGCACTTCACTGTCGTTGTATGGGCGAATATCATCAAAATCAAACTGCGTCATTATTTTTTCAGGCTAAAAATAAAAAATTATGTCTGCAAAAATACATAAATTTTTTAAGAAACTGTTTAAATTTAACCTAATTCAACCATTTTTGTCAATTTCAAAAATATTAAGTATTTTTGCAAAAATATAATTTTATAAAATGAAACTGAAAATCAGCATATTAGCGATAATTTTAAGCCTGTCGGCTTGCAGCATTTCATATAAATTCAACGGCACAATGATTGATTATACCAAAACAAAAACTATTTCAGTTGCCGATTTTCCGTCTATTGCCGAGTCGAATCCTTATACCGCGTTGTCATTTGAATTTTCGGAGGCGTTGCGCAATATTTACACGCGGCAAACGCACCTGCAAAGCGTTAAATCGGGCGGCGATATGAATCTCGAAGGCGAAATTACCGATCTTCAACTTGCGCCAATGGCAATTGCAGACGATTCTTACGCTGCCAAAACTAAAGTTACAATATCTATCCGCCTGCGTTATTCAAACAAAGCAGTGCCCGAAGACGATTTTGAAAAAACATATTCTGCTTTTCGCCAATTCGACAGCGGAACAATGCTCAACGATGCTCTGGCAACGCTTGTCCCCGAAATTATTAAAGAAATTACTGAAATGATTTTTAACGACACGGCTGGGAAATGGTAATTGCAAAACATCAAAACATAATTTAATTTGTAAGATAAAAACTTAACACAAAATACAATAGGTTAATCTATGTTATATTGCATTCTATTAAAACAGGGAAGATAATTTATATAAGAAAGTTACAAAAAAAATATGTATTTTTGCGCAAAAAAAATTTTTGAAAAAGAAATTAAAAATATTGCGTGGAATTTTTGTAGGGCTGATTTTGCTTTGCGTGCTTGTGTTTATTGCTTTGAGTACCAAAGCGGTACAAACGCGGATTGTGCGTTATGCCGAGCGCGAACTTTCGGAAAAACTTGGAACGGAAGTAAAAATCGGCGGAGCGTATTACAAATTTTTCAGTAATATTTCTTTGAACGATGTTTATGTGCAATCGCTTGAAAAAGACACACTTGCATACATCGGCGAGGCGCAAATGCGTTTCAGTTTTTTAAAACTTTTTCAAAATAAATTTGTTGTGCGCTCGCTATATCTCGACAATCTTTATGGAAATATGAAAGTTGATTCGGCTGGTACAAATTTTGATTTTATAATAAAAGCATTTGAAAAGCCAAAAAAAAATACAAAAAAAAGTAATTTTGTTTTAAATATTAATAAAATTGAAATAAAAAATTCCACTTTTGAATTTAAAAATTTAAAAAACAAAAATTTCACGGAAAATAACAATATTTTTAATGTTAATAACCTGAAAATAAGCGATATAAATACTGAAATCGCTTTTGATTTTTGGCGAACGGATTCTATTTCGGCGCAAATAAAAAGTTTTTCGGCAAAAGAACATAGCGGATTGATTGTCAGCGATTTATCCACAAAAGCGGCATTAAATAAAACAGGTATTGACATTGATTTTTTGAAAATAAAACTGCCTAATTCCAAAATTAATTTTGGAAAAACAGAATTAAAATACGACTCAATATCTGACTTTCAGCAATTTAATCAAAAAATTCTGTTAAATATTCCTCTTGAAAATTCTGAAATTGCATTCAAAGATTTATCTGCTTTTGTGCCTTATTTTCGCAATATTAAGGAAAATTTTAACATTGCAGGAAATATTTCGGGCGCGGTTTCAAATCTTGCTCTGCGCAATTTCAATTTGAACATCGGCAAAAACACGTATTTCAATGCGAATATTGAAACAAACGGACTGCCCAATATTGCTGAAATGTTTATTTACAGCGACATACAACAATTTTCTACTTCTGTTGGCGATGCGCAGGATTTGATTGCCAATTTCACCCGCCAGCCTGTAAGGTTGCCCGTAAAATTGGGAAAAATCGCTTACAAAGGCAATATTTCAGGCTTTTTTAGCAATTTAGTGGTTTATGGAACACTGCAAACCGCTGTCGGCAATGCGCAAACCGATATTTTGTTGAAATTTTCAAACCAATTGCAAAATTTGGCATACAGCGGACGAATTCAAAGTAAAAGTTTGCAACTCGGCGAACTTATTAATAATCAGCAAATTGGAAATGCCGCCTTTGATATTTCAACATCGGGCGTAAAATTGCATAAAAGCGGTTTTGCAGGTAAAATTGAAGGAAAAATCATTGAAATCGATTACAGTAATTATGTGTATAAAAATTTGCAACTTGCAGGAAATTACGACAATCGCGGTTTTGAGGGAAAAGCGGAGATTGAAGATGAAAATGTTAATGCAAATTTTACAGGAAAAATCGACCTGACAAACCATCAAAAGCCGATTTTTAATTTTTTGTTGAATGTGCGCAATGCAAATTTGCAAAATCTTAATTTATATACAAAATATCCCAATTCGATGCTTACTTTTAATGCAAGTACCAATATATCGGGCAGTTCGCTCGACAATATGAACGGTTTTGTGCGTTTGGACAGCATTGAATTTCAAAACAATGGTAAAACATTAAATATCAAAGAAATAAACCTTACATCATCAGCCGAAAACGGCAAAAAAAATATTGAAATTGCTTCCGATTTTGCAAATGGAAAACTCAACGGCTATTTTTCGTACAATACTGTCGGTCAAACAATTAACAATTTTTTACTTCAATATTTGCCCGCCTTTGCCGCCGCGCCCGATAAAAACCAAAAACCAAGCCACAACCAAATGGAAGCAGATTTGACTTTTTCAAATTTGAATCAGTTCTGCGATGTGTTTTCTCTGCCGTTTTCTTTTGAAGGAAATGGAAATTTGAGCGGAAATATTGACGATAATACAAATTTAATTGACTTGAATATTAATGTTCCGATTGTTTATTCGGCAAATCAACATATTGAAAATCTGAATTTTACAATAAATAATAAAACAAATGATGCGCTGCAACTTTCCATCGCTGCCGATGTGGCAAA
>WRGS01000159.1 GCA_009787075.1 Paludibacter sp. | reverse complement strand
ATTTTGTAATTGGCTTTATTGAATTTAATATATGCACCAAAACGACCATTCAAAACCTGAATTTCGTCAAAATTATGAATTATTTTATTGCGCTCGATTTCGCGTTTTTTCTCAATAATTTCGATAGCGCGTTCTTTGGTTACTTCCATCGGGTCGTCTGTTTTCGGCAGCGAATAGAACACCGAATTGTGTAAAATATACGGTCCGAAACGTCCGACAGCAATTTTCATAGGTTTGTCCTCATAATTGCCAACTTCACGCGGAAGTTTGAAAAGTTCAAGCGCTTCTTCAAGTGTCAAGGTTTCAATTGTTTGCTCGCGGCGCAAAGATGCAAAAACAGGTTTTTCGCTGTCGTCAGAAGTGCCTATTTGCGCTATGGGACCAAACCGCCCTATCCGCACCGAAACTTGCTTGCCTGTCTTGGGGTCTTTGCCCAAAATACGCTCTCCGCTTTGCCGCTCAGATGTTTCAAGAGTATTTTCAACATCTTTATGAAATTTTTTATAAAAAGCATCAATCATCTTTGTCCATTGCTCTTTACCTTCGGCAATTTGGTCGAAATCGTCTTCTACTTTTGCCGTAAAATTATAATTCATAATATCAGGAAAATATTCTGTAAGAAAGTCTGTTACAACCAATCCTATTGAAGTAGGAAACATTTTCGCCTTTTCTGCACCTGTATTTTCGGTTTTTATTTTTTCTGAAATCTTGCCTTTTTTAAGTTCCAATTCTATAAACTCTCGTTTTTCGGACGCGCGGTCGCTTTTTTCCACATAATTACGATTTTGAATTGTGGAAATTGTTGGTGCATAAGTACTTGGGCGACCAATCCCCAACTCTTCGAGTTTGCGTACCAAACTTGCCTCTGTGTATCGCGGCGGACGCTGCGAAAAACGTTGCTGCGCTTTAATTTGTTCTGCCTCAGCACGTTCTCCTGTTTTCATTTCCGGCAAAATCTGCTGCTCGTTGCTTAAAGTTTCATCATCTGTCGATTCCAAATAAACTTTAAGAAAACCGTCAAAAATAATCACTTCGCCCGATGCGACAAAGGTCAGCGGACTGCCCGAAATTTTTATGTTAATATTTGTTTTTTCTAATTGAGCATCAGCCATTTGCGAGGCTATTGTGCGTTTCCAAATCAATTCATAAAGCCGCTTTTCCTGCGCAGAGCCTTCAACAGAATTAACATTCATATAAGTCGGACGAATTGCCTCGTGCGCTTCCTGTGCGCCTTTTGTTTTGGTCGAAAATTGGCGGCGTTTGTAATATTTATCGCTGTAAGATGTTGATATTTCGGTTTTTGAAGAATTTAACGCCAAGTCGGACAAATTCACAGAATCTGTACGCATATAAGTAATTTTCCCCGATTCATAAAGCATTTGTGCAATGCGCATCGTTTGCGAAACCGAAAATCCGAGTTTTCGAGATGCTTCCTGCTGCAAAGTAGAAGTTGTAAAAGGCGGCGCAGGCGTTTTCTTCGCAGGACTTTTAACTATATCAGCAACAGCGAATTGAGCCGTTTTGCAATGTTCGAGAAATTTTTGCGCTTCTTCTTTGGTTTTAAAGCGTTGCGACAGTTCGCAATTCAGTTCAACATCTTGTCCGTTTTTATTTTTTGAAGTAAAAATCGCTGTAACTCTGTAATTTACATCGGGTGAAAAATTGTTGATTTCCCTTTCGCGTTCTACAATCAGCCGCACTGCAACCGACTGCACGCGCCCAGCCGAAAGAGACGGTTTTACTTTTCGCCAAAGCACAGGCGAAACTTCAAAACCCACAATTCTATCCAAAACACGCCGCGCCTGCTGCGCATCAACAAGATTGAGGTCAATTTTGCGCGGAGTTTGGATAGCCTTTAATATTGCATCTTTTGTAATTTCGTGAAAAACAATGCGTTTGGTATTCGCCTCTTTGAGTTTTAACACTTCGTATAAATGCCATGCTATTGCTTCTCCTTCGCGGTCTTCATCGGAAGCAAGCCACACAATATCCGCATCTTTCGATTCTTTTGTCAGTTGAGAAACAATTTTCTTCTTATCGGGCGTAATTTCGTAAATCGGCGCATAATTATGCGCAAAATCAATTCCCATACCTTTGTCAACAAGGTCGCGAATGTGCCCCATACTTGATAAGACGTGAAAATCTTTCCCTAAAAACTTTTCTATGGTTTTCGCCTTTGCAGGCGACTCAACAATAACAAGATTTTTTGACATATATTTATTTTCAATTCAAAAAAAATCAATTTTCAATATTCCACTTTATAAATTTTTCTTCAATATACAGGTTCTTCATCAATAAAAATTATGCTAAGCCCACGTTCAATACGGTCTTTAATTTTTTTCCATGCTGTCGGCTCATCGGCATCTGCTTCAGGATTTTTCTTTCTGTAACTGTCTATCAATAAACACATTCCTATAAGTTGTGCATAAACGGGGTCGGCAAATTTTTTATCGGTATTTTCTGTCAGTTTGTCATCGTGTTTGCCAAATCTGACATACATATTCGTATTTTTTTGAATATATTCGGCAATGCCATTCAAATTAGAACCGCCGCCTGTTATCACTATGCCTCCGCCAATTTTATTTTTATTTTTTTTCAATTCTTGAAAAATCGGAACAAAGATTTCGTCAAGGCGCGCCTGAATAATTTCCGCCAAATGAATAGTTGTAATTTGTACATTTGCAATATCGGGTTTGGCGGAAGGCAGAATAAATTTTTCGCGGCGCACAACCATTGATTCCATTGCAACGCCTCGCAAACATTTGAGATTTTCTGCATGAAATTCGCTAATTCCCTCTGCCTGAATGTCTTTTGTAATATTATGACTTCCGAGCGGCACAACAATAAGCGTATCAAGTTGTCCATTTATGTAAAGAGCCAATGTTGTGGTCGTTGCACCAAGGTTTAGCAAGGCTGTTCCTTCTTTGCAATCATAAGGTGAAAGTACCGCTTTAGCAAGCGATTCTACCGAAAGCGGCTTGAATTTTTTGGGAGTAATTTTTGTCGCGTTTTTGTCAAAACGGTCGAAAACTCCTTTTATTTTTTCTTCAATAATTTTATCTCCAACAACAACAGTATATTCTACCTGCATAATATTGCCTTTTTGTTTGTAAGGCGGTTTGTCAGAATGTTTATTGTCAATTATATAATCAATAGGAAAAATTTCATAAACCGCTAAATCACCCTGTGTTAACGCTTCACAACATTTATTTTCCATTTCTGATAAATGTTCGGCATTAATTTCTGTAACGCGCTCAAATTTGTGTGAAACCGTATGCTTAACGCACCTCATCGACTTTGCATTGACACTAACATAAATACTGCTGATTTCTTTCCCTTTTTTTAAATGTAAAAAATTATTTAATCTTTTCGCAAGTTCGCCTATTTGAAACGCCACGCCCGAAGTTTGCAAAACAACTCCATTGCTCACATAACCGTTTCGATAATTTTCTTCAACAGCCAAAACCCTTACCGCACTGTCAAAATCTTTTACTGTATCATCGCCAACTTGTACCGTACCACTGACAACCCTTACCGCACCATTGACAACTTCGGCTGCCATAAGCGCAATATGCGAACTGCCCAAATCGGCAGCGATTATTTGATTTTTATCGGACATAAAGTAAATGATGTTTTTTCAAAATTTGAGAGCGCAAAATTACTAAAAAAAATAAATATGGCATTGGAAATTTTTTAATTTTGGATAAAATAAGGTTTATTTTTTATCCAAAAAATCGGGTTGTGAAATCAGACGCATCAATCGTAAAATAGCTGCTTGGCGTTTTTTGATGTAAGGAGACGGTTTTTCAATGCTGTAACGGCGCGGATTTGGCAAACTTGCGGCAATTAGCGCGCTTTGTTCTTTGGTCAGGCGGGAAGCCGAAGTGTGAAAATATTTTTGCGCCGCCGCTTCAACGCCATAAACGCCATCGCCCATTTCAATAACATTAAGATAAACTTCCATTATGCGCTTTTTGCCCCAAATAAACTCAATCAGAACAGTATAATACGCCTCCAAGCCCTTGCGTACATACGAGCGTTGCGGAAAAAGAAAAACATTTTTTGCCGTTTGCTGAGAAATTGTACTGCCGCCGCGAATGCGTTTGCCTTTTTTATTATGTTCAATGGCTTTTTCAATTGCCGTGAGTGAAAATCCGTTGTGTTGTGCAAACAAATTATCTTCCGAAGCGATAACCGCCTGAACCATATTCGGCGAAATTTTATCAATAGAAACCCAAGTTTTTTCACAATGTGGAAGTTTTTTGTCAAAAACGCTTTCAATTGCGCGAATATAAACAAGCGGCGTAATCCACACAGGTACAAACCGCGCCACAAGCACCCACAGAATACTTATTGCAAAAAAAAGTATTGCCGCATTTCGGCAAAAGCGAAAAAAACGCCGCAAACGAGTATCTTTTTTATTTTTCGATTTCATTTTTTTGCCACAATTTTTTGCAAAAAATTATTCCGTAAAAATACAAAATATAAAATTCCCAAAGCAGAAACAGCATTTTGGGCATATCTTTACCGAAAATCAAATGTATAATTATTCCAATTAAAATTACAAAAACGGAAAATAAATGTATAAAGAATAGTTTTTTGTTATTTTTATAATAAAAAACTCCTGCAACGGTTGTAATCAGAAATAAAATGTCGGTTGCAAGAATTGAAACGCCTACAAACGAAAGCCATTTCAAAATCATTCCTTCATAAAACACGCTTGCAACGGTGATGCTTGCTGCTAAAAATGTTGTTATACTCAATATTTTGATTAAAATTTTCATATTTTTTTATTTTTACAAATAATTTTTCTGCAAAAATAACTAAAATTCTTGCATCTGAAAATTTTATTTCCTGCAAAAATATTTATATCGATTTTCTTTATTATTTTTTCCAAATCGCTTTCAGCGGATAGAGCAATCTTTCGAGCAGCGATAAATCTTCGGTAATAATTTCGGCTGTGCCGCTCATTTGCTGGCTGAAAGTCAGCGTTTTATTGTATGATGTTTTAAGATTGTCGGGGAAAGCGACTTCGAGAACGTAAGCGCGAGTATTATTCTGATTTACAGGCACAAGAGCGATATTTGTAATTTTCACTTTTACCATTCCATATTCCATATAAGGAAAATTATCCAACTTCACATTTACCGTCTGTCCGATTTTCACCTTGCCCGCTCCCTGCGGCGGCAACATTATTTTTCCGATAATCTGCTGATTATCTGGCGGAACAACGGTTAAAACCGTTTCTCCCACTGTAATATTTTGATTCCGTTGCCAGTATTTTGTAAAAGTGGCAACACCGTTTGTTTGACTGATAAGGAAATAAGTTTGCTTGAAAGTTTCTGTTTGCGCTTTGAGTTGATCGCAGGCGGCGTTTAAATTCAGTTTCAGTTGCGCAAGTTGCTCGTCTTTTTGCTGATTGAGGTCAAAAATTTGCTGCTCAAGTTGCACTATGCCAAGTTTCTGATTTTCAATGCCTGTTTTGGAATTTTCGTAATTTTGTAATGCCTGCAAACGTGCATTTTTCGAGTTTTCAAACTCAAATGCCGACAACACATTTTTGGCAAAAAGCATAGAATCGGTTGAGAACTGATTTTGCGCTGTTTCAATTTGCCTTTTGGACAGATTAAGTTGTTTAATACTTTGATTTACAATATTTTGTTGAATAATTTTTTGACGTTCTACTGTTTGTATCTTTTTGTTGTAATAATCGGTTGTTATAAAAAACTGCAAGTCTTCCTTTGATTTTAGATAATTACTGTACTGGTTCTGCAAATCGCCCAATTGCAAAGGCGACAGATGCTGCATATCGGTACTGTCCAACATTTTTTGTAAAAGCAACACATCATTCCATCTTGCAGTATTTTCCAGAATGCCCAAAATCTGCCCTTTGTTAACTTTCTGTTTTTCAGCAACAAACAGCGTATCAATTCTTCCCGATATTTTTGCTGTAATATCAACAGGCAAATTTTCGGTACTTACAACTATTGGCGCAGAAATAATATCAGGATATTTAAAAAATGCACTACCTGCAAGTAATCCTGCTAAGATGCAGAAAATAAGCGTTATACCGTAGCGTTGCATCCACGACGGTATCCGCGAAAGAACTTCCTGAAATTCTTCCGAGCGTAATTCTATATCGTTTGTTTCGTTTTCCATATCATTTTTTTTCTTCAAATAGCGGAGTATCTTTATTTAACCGCAAAGGCGCAAAGGGTTTACGCAAAGAGCGCAAAGAATTTATTGAAAATATTATAAATGATTTACAATTCGTCTTACCCCATTTTTAAATAAAACAGTATTGAAGTTTATTAATAAACCTAATTTACAGCTGCTTAATTTTAAATACGTTAAAGTTTGCGCCAAATGCAAATCATTCAATGCTTCTACAGATTTTATTTCAATTATCAGTTTCTTTTCGACTAATAAATCTATTCTGTAACCTGCTTCTAATTTAATGTCTTCATATATCAGCGGCAGCGCTTTTTGTTTTTCAACTAATAACCCATACTTTTTGATTTCATAATAAAGACATTCTTCGTATGCACTCTCTAACAAACCGGGACCCAATACTTTATGTACTTTTAATCCCAAATCAAATACAATTTTCGATAATTCATTCTCTGTCATAAAAAATCACTTTTATATTATATACTTTGTTTTTATTCTTTGCGACCTTTGCGTAAACCCTTTGCGCCCTTGCGGTTAAATTGGTCTTTAAGTAAACGAAATAATCGCTTATTTATGATAGCACCTCAAAAAAAGAATTAACCACAATATTTCGCCTTTCGCCCTTTCGCCCTTAATTCCCAAGTTCAAGTTGATTTTTTACCAAATTATAATATAAACCACGTTTTTGAGTCAGTGAGGCGTGTGTGCCGTATTCTGCAATTTTTCCGTTTTCCATAACAACTATTTTATCTGCATTCTGTACTGTAGAAAGGCGGTGAGCAACAATGACAACCGTTTTGCCTTTATAAAATTCTTTTAAATTATCAAGTATAATACGTTCATTGTTAGCGTCAAGCGCGTTTGTTGCCTCGTCGAAGAACAGAAAATCTGGATTTTTATACACAGCGCGGGCGATAAGCAGCCGTTGCCGCTGACCCTGACTTATTCCATTGCCGTCCATTCCTGTTTTTGTGTTGTATTTTAATGGCAAACTCTCTATAAAATCGTGAATATTGGCAGTTTGCGCTGCAAATTTAAGACGTTTTTTATCAATATTTTCAACTCCCACTGCAATATTGCCTGCTATTGTATCTGAAAAAATAAAGCCGTCCTGCATTACTGCTCCTGTACTTTGACGCCAAAGATGAGGATGGATTTCGTTTAAATTGACGTTATTAATAAAAATTTCTCCCTTGTTAGGATTATAAAAATTCAACAGCAGTTTTATTAAGGTTGTTTTTCCGCTGCCCGAAGCCCCGACAATTGCCGTTGTTTTATTTTGAGGAATAAAAAGCGACACATCGTTGAGCGCGTAATTTCTATCTGCACCATCGTAACTGAAAAACAGATTATTAATAATAATATTTTTGTTTTCAGGCAATTCAGTCATATATTCCACTTCTTTTGAAGTTTCATCTTCGCGGTTGTGAATTTCGTTTAACCGTTCAAGGCTTATTTTTGCATCCTGAGCCGACTGCACAAAACCAATAAGCTGGCTTACAGGTGCAGAAAGTTGCCCGATAATATAACTTACCGACATCATCATTCCCAGAGTCATATTGCCTTCTATAACCGAACGGGCTGAAATATAAGAAATTAGCAGCGAAGTAATTTGAGTAAAGAACACCGAGCCGAGTTGCTGATACTGCCCCAAAGCCA
>WRGS01000158.1 GCA_009787075.1 Paludibacter sp. | reverse complement strand
TTTTTTCCAATATTCTATGCTCATTTGATACCATGCCTCACACAAAAAACTGCCTTTTTGGGAACGAATAAAGCAACTTTGCATAAAAGAGTACGGAAAATGCGTTAATTCACCTGTTAGAAACACAAAAAAATCTTGGTCAATAATATATTTCGGAATAAAATCGGTCATATAACCCGTTGCGTCCAACCAAATTCCGCCGTGATTTTTCAATAAATTCAAGCGCAACAAATCAGAAAAATGCGCATAATCCATTTGCCCTTTTCTGAATTTATCCATCACAAAATCGGGTAAATCAGTATAATGTTCAATAGTTGAATTATTCAATATTTTATGCTCAAAATTTTCTTTGCATTTATCAACACTCGCCAAACACGCTTTTACAATTTCAGGCGTTGTTTTTCCTGCGGGATTATCCCAGAATTGCCAAAGCGTTTCAGGCGTTTCTACTGTAATTTCCTTTTGCTCAACATTTTTCACCACAGGCAAATATTTTTTTGCAAAATAATTTGTCAGCATTTTCGCTTTAAGCATTTCGCCCTGCAGCTTTTTCTTTCTAATATCGCCGCTTTGCAGCCAACCAATAAAACGCAAAATTGAAACCCTTATTTTGATGCGAAATTTGATGCATTTTTTAGAATAACTCATAATTTTATATTCCAATATTTTTAAATCGTTCAGGTAATTTTACAACCCACCGCATTTTTAGCATTGATGGCTTGTTCCAAGCATAAATCGGACGAAAAACAGTTTGGATTATACGCGCTTTTGCAAAAACTTTATCTCCGTCAATCGCTTTTTTGTTTGAAATTGAATTAATTACACGAAATCTTGCTCTTTTATAATGCGCCTGTTCGCCTCTTGCGATAATATCGTGTGAATTGAATTTTTCCATAAGCGTTTGATAATCAATATTCCCCAAATGAAGCAAGTATAAATTCCTGTCTATATGAAAATTATGTCCATTTACGCGATGAAATCCGCGTCCCCATTTAAGCGGTTTTGCAATAATATTTGTTTTGGTAAAGCGGGAATTTATCATTGCATAACTGCGTTGGGTCAAAATTGGTTTTGCCTTGTCAAGCGGCAATTCGTTATTTAAATGTTGCCCCACATCTATTCCAAGCGCAGAAACAGAAGTTTTAATTTTAAGAGAAGATAAGTATTCCGCCAAATTTTTCCCAACATTGCTATCAACTATCAGAAATTCATCAGCATCGCAGCCTATAACCAACTGATAACCGTTTGCAAACAATTCCGCCGCTCTGGCAGATAAAAAATCAAGTCGGCACCTCTCAGCATCAACCACTCTTACGCCCTGTTTTTCAACAATTTGAATATTCGCTTTTCCTGCCTCAGCGGGCGGTTTCTGGTCTTTGCCGTCGAGATAGACAAAAAGATTTTCCTGCCCAAACTGCCGACCATAATAAGTAATCCATTTGTTAAGAAAAAACTCATCGTTGCGAGCCATTGTAATAACGGCAATTTTTTTCATTTCAAATTAAAATATTTTAATTTTAAAATAAACTGCTTAACCATTTAAATAAATCGTTTCCGTTTGCGTAAAGCAGTAATATTACAAGCAAAACAAACCCTACCATTGTTGAATTTTCCATAAATTTGTCTGACGGTTTGTGCCCTGTAATTGCTTCATAAATAAGAAAAAGCGCGTAACCGCCGTCAAGTCCGGGAATTGGCAAAAAATTCATAAATGCCAAAATTACAGATAAAAATGCTGTCAATTCCCAAAAACTGTGCCAATTCCACATACTTGGAAACAAACTGCCGATTGAGCCAAAGCCGCCCAACTGCTTTACTCCTTCTTTTGAAAAAACAAGTTTTAACTGTTTTATATAAGAAACGAGAGTTTCAATTCCGTATTTAAAGCCAGCAGGAAGTGATTGTTGCAAATTATACTCCGTTTTTTCTGTTTTTAAAAAATTATATGCAGGTTTTTGTCCAACGCCTATTTTTCCATCGCCGTTAGGATAAACTGTTGTGCTGCACAAATAACCGCTATCTCTGACAAATAAAACAATTACTGCCGCATTTTTATTTTGAGAAAATTCATTTGTAATATCTTGAAAAATAAACATTTGCCGTCCATTGACTGCAATTATGCTATCGCCTTTTTGCAAATGTGCATGCTCGGCGCGGGTATTTGCCAAAACGCTGTCAATTACAAACGGAAAACGCATTGAGGCAAATTTTCCGCTTTCAAGAATTTTCTGTGCCAAATCCTGCGGCATACGCAATTCGAGCGTTGCGCCATTGCGCTCAACAGCAACATCGCGATTGCCGTCAATAAGCAGATGCTCAAAAATTTCCTTTTGACTTTCTACATCCTGTCCGTTGATTTTCAGAATTTTGTCGCCATTTTGGAAGCCTGCATCAAGCATTGCTTGCGGGAAATCGTAACCATAAATTGCATTTCTGGGCGGAATATCTTCATCACCCCAAACAAAAAGCACAGCTGAATAAAGCGCAAAAGCGAGTAAAAAATTAGCCAAAACTCCACCCGAAATAATCAAAAATCGTTTCCAAACGCTTTTTGAACGAAATTCCCATTCTTTTTCAGGAGCTGCAAGCGCAGTTTTGTCCATCGACTCGTCAATCATTCCCGCAATTTTGCAATATCCGCCCAGCGGTATCCATCCGATTCCCCATTCGGTTGTTTCTGGGTAACGCCGCCAATCGCCTTCGGGCAGTTCATTCAACGGAATTTGCTCCATTACAGGTTTGCCGTTTTCGTCTGTTATTTCGTTGCCTGAGGCATTGCGTTTTATGCGTTCATTTGCAGGAACATTTTTTGAAAAAAAGCGAAATTGAAACTTGCCGTCAATTTTTTTCCACCGCATAAGCGAAAATTTCGGATTGAAAAAAACGTAATATTTATCTACCCGCGTTTTAAACAGCCGCGCAAAAAGAAAATGACCAAACTCGTGTAAAATCACTAATATTGAGAGAGATAGAATAAGTTGCAATGCTTTTATAAGGAATATTTCCATCGTTTAAATTATAAATTTTTATATTACAAATTTTTTGCAAAAGTATTGAAAAAGCCTGAATTTACAAAGTTTTTTTGATAATTTATTAAATAAAATAATATCTTTGCGTTTTGATTTTTGCCAATGAAAAAACTTTTTCCTCTGTTGAGTTTTTTATGTTTTTCTGTGTTTGTCCTTGCGCAGGAAACGCTTTTGGTCGGGCAAGTGCTGGACGAAAACCGCGAGCCGCTTGCAGATGTAAGCGTTTATTTTAAAGGAACTTACAACGGAATGCAAACCAACGAAGACGGATATTTTATGGTGCGCACAGACGGCAGCCAAACTGTCGTTGTGTTTTCGCATCTTGGATACAAAAAGCAGGAATTGAAACTCAAACGCGGGGAAAGTGCAGGCACGGAAATAATTATGTATGAAGATATTCGATGGTTGCCTGAAGTTTTTGTGCGTCCGGGCGAAAATCCTGCGTTGGAATTGATGCAAAAAGTGCGCGCGGCGCGGGTACGGAACAATATGGCAAACAATCCGAATTTTACAGTTTTTGAAAATGCAGAAAAATCTATTTTTTTAATTAATAAAAATGCTGAAAATAAGATATTTAAACGCTTAAAAAATGCTGATTTAACCGCAGGCGACAGCACAATGACAATTCCGATTTTCAATGAAAAAGAAAAATTTAAAATAATTCAGAAAACGAAAACTATCCTCGAAAAAACTGAAAACAGAGATACTAAAACAGCCGATTTACTGCTTTCAAAACTTTCTGTTTTGCTCAACGAAAATGTGGATTTTTATCAAAATACTGTTTTTTTATTTGGAAAATCGTTTGTCAGCCCGCTTTCGTCTGTTGGAAATTCGTTTTATAAATATTTTTTAGTTGATACAATTTATAGTCCTGTTGCCGAATTTTATCAAGTGGATTTCCGCTCTAAAAACAAAAAAAATCTGGCTTTTAACGGCAAAATGTGGATTAATAAATACACTTACGAATTGTGTTATATGGAGGCGGAATTGCCGCATCAGGCAAATTTGAATTTTATCGAAAACCTGAAAATAACACAGGATTTTGATGTGTTTTTTGAAAACAAAAACGATTCAACCCCGACAATGCGCTGGTACAAATCCGCTGAAAAAATCAGTTGCAATTTGGATTATAAATTTTTTGCAGATACCGCCAGCAGCAATGTAAATCTTTATCTTACAACTAAATCCGCTTTCGATATTGACCAAAACTCTGTAAAAAATCTGCCGCAAACCGATTTTACGGAAAAAGAAATTTCTGAAAAATTAGCGGCTTTAAAATCTACTTCGCTTTACAAAACCGCGCTTTACATTGCCGATATTTGTGTTACAGGCAATGCAAAAGTTGGAAAAATTGACATCGGCAATGTTAATAAAATATTGAGATTGAGCCAGATAGAAGGCTTGCGCGTGGCTTTGCCTGTGCAAACAAACGAAGATTTTTTGAAAAATTTTTCCTTTGGCGGACATTTGGGTTATGGATTCAAAAACCGCGAAATAAAATATTCCGCTTTTGCAAAATGGAAACTGCCAACGAGAAAAAAATGTTTATTTTCAGCCACTTACTTCAACGATTATCGCCGTATAGAATATGATTACAACGATTTTTTTCTAAACGAAGAACCATTTGCCGACAATGACGAAAGTTTTAAAAGTACGATTTTAATCTTTCGCAAGGCAAAAAAAATGAATTTACGGCACGAATTATCTGCCTCATTTACAAACGATTGGAACAATTCCTTTGAAACTTCAATAATTTTGCGTAGCAACAAACTTTTTGCAAACGAATTTTTGCCTTTTATTAAAAATAACAATTCAATTAATTCATTTACAGCAAATTCCATAACGTTTGCAATGCGTTTTTCAAAAAATCAGCGCAAATACGAAGACCATTTGCAGCGAATTTATCTGCCTTCGCCCCGCCCTGTTTTATATTTTATTTCTGAATTTGGGAAATATGATTTTGGCTCAATTTCAAAAAATTATGGAAAATTTTCTGCAACGATTTCTCAAACATTGCCTTTTGAATTAGGTACTTGGAAATATGCTGCGCGGGCTGATTTGGTACTTGGCGCTGTGCCGTTTCCGCTTTTGGCATATCCTTATGGAAACGAAACGCATGATTATAACTTACTGAAATTCAGTATGCTGGATTATTTGCACTTCCCTGCCGACAAAAACCTGCAATTGCATAACGAACTGATTTTTAACGGAATAATTTTTAACCATATTCCTTATATTCAACGACTTAACCTGCGCGAAATGCTGACTTTTAAAATCGGCTGCGGCTGGCTGAACAAATCCAAACACGCCACAATTGCTGATTTCCCAATTTTTATGCAACAATATACAAAGCCGTACGCCGAATTTGGCGCAGGAATTACAAATATTTTGCAATTTTTCTCGTTTCAGGTCATTTGCTCCACCCCAAATTCTGCTCAAAACCATTGGAACTGGTCAGCAAGATTTTACTTGAGCATCGGATTTTAATATTTTAATCTGAATTACGGATAAGAAATTTTAAATTATAATTGATATTCAATTTATAAATTCGCCGTAGGCGATTAATATCATACGAAAAAGCGGACAGAAAAAAAATTCTGTCCGCTTTAAATTAAATAAAAACTTTCAATTGCCGCCTTTAGCGTACAATCTGCGAATTGTTTTGAGCAACAGGCATTGTTGGCACGGGGATTTGATTACCTTTAATTGTCAATACCACATTTTTGTCAGTGTTACTGATAACTGTGAGCGTTTTGCTGAATACTGTCGCTTTGCCCGATGGAGTTGAGGGATTGTATTTTGCAATAATTACGCCTTTTTCTCCCGGTGCAATCGGCGATTGTGTCCAATCAGGTTTTGTACAGCCGCAAGAGGCATTTACTTTGCTGATTACAAGCGTTTCGTTGCCTGTGTTGGTAAATTCAAATACATACGAAACCTGTCCGTCTGTTACATACACATCGCCAAAATCATGTGTTGTTTCCGTAAATGTAATTGCAGGTTGTGCTGCAGCAACTGCCGCAATTACCGCAAATGCGAATAAAATGCTGATTTTTTTCATATTTATATAAAATTTATTTTAATATTATTTTTTAAAAAATTTAGTTTTCAATTTTACGCTTTTTCTTTTTTGAAAAAAACATAAACAAAGCAATCACAACTATTACAATTCCTGCGCCGCCGAGTACATAATCCCAAACTCCAAAATGGCGGTGTTTCATTTTATACTTAAAATGAGCAAATTCGGTAGCGACTGTCGGTTTAATTTCGCCTTTTATATACACAACGCTGTATTGTCCTGCAGCATTGCTTGTTATAGTAATGGCTTTGTTAAATTTTCCTGCTCTTTTCGCAGGATTAAAAGTTACTTCAATCGTTCCGCTTCCTCCTTTATCAATGGGTGTTTTCGTCCATTCAGGCACTGTGCAGCCACACGATGCTTTCGCATTCAATACTACAAGCGGCATTCCACCAACATTTTTAAATTCAAAAACGTGCGAAACTTTGCCGTTTGCTTCATAAATCGTGCCAAAGTCATAAACAGTATCAACAAACATGATTTTTGCCGAATCTGTTATGTTCTTCGTATATGTTTGACTGTTAGCGTTTAACGCTATCAAAACAAAGTAAATCACATAGATTATTTTTTTCATACTGCTATAATAATTTTTTCGGGTGCAAAATTACGAAATATTTTGACTGATTGTTCTTTTTAAAGTTTAAATTTTATTAAAAAAAATTTTAGAATAACAATAAATTCTTAAATCAAAATTTTTGCATTACCTTTGCAATCTGTTTTTAACTTACAATTTTATTTCAAATAAAAAATAATGAATAATAACGATTTTCGTAAATATGCAACCAAACATTTGTATATGAATGGTTTAGCGCTTGATCAATATATGTCGGTGCAAAATAATGGCGGTTATATTTCGCCGTCAATTTTGGAAGAACGCCAACTTAATGTTACACAAATGGACGTGTTTTCACGTTTGATGATGGACAGAATTATTTTTCTCGGCACTCAAATTGACGATTACACCGCTAATGTAATTCAAGCGCAGTTGCTTTATCTCGATAGCGCCGACCATACTCGCGATATTTCAATTTATTTCAATTCTCCCGGCGGCTCAGTGTATGCAGGGCTGGGAATTTATGATACTATGCAATTTACCAAAGCCGATATTTCGACAATTTGTACGGGAATGGCGGCATCTATGGCATCTGTTCTGCTTGTTGCAGGTACAAAAGGCAAACGTTCCGCGCTGACGCATTCGCGTATAATGATTCATCAGCCAAGCGGCGGTATGCAGGGTCAAAGTTCTGATATGGAAATTACCGTGCGCGAAATTCAAAAATTGCGCAAAGAACTTTACTCAATTATTGCCGTTCATTCTGGGCAAACTTTTGAAAAAGTAGAAAAAGATTCCGACCGCGATTATTGGATGACCGCGCAGGAGGCATTGGACTATGGAATGGTTGATAAAATTCTGATAAATCCGAACAAAAAAACTGAATAATTTTACGATATTTTTTTCTTTAAATTTTAAAATTAATTAAAAATTAGACAATTGAAAATTGTTCAATCTTTCCCG
>WRGS01000157.1 GCA_009787075.1 Paludibacter sp. | reverse complement strand
ATAGATGCAATGATTGCGGAGTTGCATTTGCGCAGATATTATTTATCGGAAAATGAAAAAATTTCCTCAATTTATTTTGGCGGAGGAACGCCGAGTTTGCTCTCGGCAAGGCATTTTGAAAAAATATTTTATACTGTAAATAAATTATTTAAAATAGAAAAAACCGCAGAAATTACTTTTGAGGCAAATCCAGACGATTTGACCGAGAATTTTTTTGATGAAATAAAAAATTTGCCTTTTAATCGGTTGAGTATTGGTATTCAGAGTTTTAACGATAAATTATTAAAACAAATCAACCGCCGACATACAGCCAAGCAAGCGGTTGATGCGGTGCAATTTGCTAAAAATCATAATTTTACAAATATCAGTATTGATTTGATTTTTGGTTTGCCTCATCAAACTTTAAGCGATTGGGAAATTGAATTAGAAACAGCGTTTTTGCTTGATATTGAGCATATTTCGGCTTATTGCCTCACTTACGAAACAGGCACGCCGCTTTGGAATATGCGTGAAAGCGGAAAAATTTGTGAAACAGACGAGAAAACTCTTAATCAAATGTATTTGTTGCTTTTACAAATGGCTGAAAATCAAAAATTTGAACATTACGAAATTTCAAATTTTGCAAAACGCGGTTTTCACTCGCAGCACAATTCTGCTTATTGGAAAAATGAAAAATATTTGGGCATAGGCGCAGCAGCGCATTCTTTCGACCACGCAAGCCGTCAATGGAACATTCCATCAATTCAAAAATACATTGCGGCAATCGCCGAAAATGCGCCGTTTTTTGAAAAGGAAATTTTAACCGAAAAAGACAAATACAATGAATATGTAATGGTTTCGTTGCGAACAACCGAAGGTGTTGATTTTGAATATATTAAGAAAAATTTTGACGTAAAATTTGCAAATTATTTTTCAAAAAACATTCAAAAATTTATCTTCGCAAAAAAAATCCTTCCTGCTGCAAACGATAAATATTCGCTTACGCAGGAAGGAATTTTAATTTCAAATACAATCATCAGTTCGCTGATGATGTAAGGTTTCTATTCTTTTATCGCCGCAATTCCGGGAAGTGTTATGCCTTGAATTGCTTCCAAAAGTGCGCCGCCGCCTGTGGAAACGTAGGAAACGCCGTTTGCAATTCCAAATTTATTAACAGCAGCCACAGAATCGCCGCCGCCGACAAGTGAAAATGCGCCGTTTTTGGTTGCTTCAACTACCGCTTCGCCCACTGCGCGTGTGCCATGAGTAAAGTTTTCAAATTCAAAAACGCCCGTAGGACCATTCCAAAGAATTGTTTTTGAACTTTTAATAACTTCGGCAAAAAGTTTTTCAGATTCTGGTCCGATATCCATTCCTTCCCAGCCGTCAGGGATTTTATCAACATCGACAAACGCGGTTTTTGCATCGTTGGAAAAACTGTCCGCAATTTTTGCATCAACTGCCAAAACCAGATTTACGCCGTTTTTCTTTGCTTTTTCTATCAATTCCAAAGCCAAATCAAGTTTGTCGTTTTCGCAAATAGAATCGCCTATTTTTCCGCCTGTGGCTTTGGTAAAGGTATAAGTCATTCCGCCTGTAATTATCAAATTATCAACTTTTGTAAGCAGATTTTCGATAATTTCAATTTTTGTTGAAACTTTTGAGCCGCCCATAATTGCGGTAAAAGGACGTTCAATATTGCTCATAACTTTCTCAACAGCAATTACTTCCTTTTCCATCAAATAACCGAACATTTTATCGTTTGGAAAAAATGCGGCAATCAGCGCGGTAGATGCGTGAGCGCGGTGCGCAGTGCCAAAAGCATCATTTACATAACAATCGGCATAAGAGGCGAGCGTTTTTGTAAATTCTTTCTGACTTTCTTTCATCGCCTTTTTGGCGGCGGCTTTTTCGTCATCGTCAGTAAATTCGCCGCGCGGCTTGCCTTCTTCTTCTGCGTAAAAGCGCAGATTTTCAAGCATCAACGCCTCGCCGTCTTTTAGCGCAGCAACTTCCGATTGCGCGTGAGCGCAGTCGGGTGCAAATTTCACATCAACGCCGAGAAGTTGGCTAACGTGCGGTAAAATCTGTTTCAATGAATATTTCGGGTCGGGATTTTTCTCTGGTCGCCCAAGATGCGAGGCGATAATTAACCGTCCGCCGTCTGCAAGAATTTTTTTCAAAGTCGGCAATGCGGCAACAATTCGCGTGTCGTCCGTGATATTTGCATTTTCGTCAAGCGGCACGTTAAAATCAACGCGCACGAAGGCTTTTTTACCTTTAAAATTGTATGAATCAATGTTTTGCATACCTTATATTATTAAAAATTATTTTACAAAAATATTTTTTTTTGAATAAAAACAAAAAATCAACCCCGCTAAAATAAATTTCAGCAGGGTTAAAGTTTTAAATCAAGTTGTCAGCGAGCCGCTTGCGGCTTTTTTGCTGTTTTCAATTGACTGCAAAGCCAAATAACTGTCGCCAAAATTTTTCATATTTTCAATTTCGGTATCAAAGCGGTCTTGATGTGCTTCTTCTTCAACAATCAAGTCTTCAAACAGTTTTTTTGTTGAAGCGTCAGATGCATCGCCTGCTTCGCGCGCCCATTGGTTGTAGCAGATAATTGTGTCAGTTTCAAGTTGTTCCGCTTTTTCAAGCATTTGTTTTACATCATGAATTTTTGCAACTTCGTCGGACGGCTTCATTTCCACCTCGCCCTTGAGGAACAAAATACGTTCCGCCAAGCGTTCAACGTGCATCATTTCGGCAATCGCCGTGCGCTTAAAATAGCCGGAAATAAGTTCGTAACCCATATCTTCCAACAAAAAATGGAAATACATATATTGGTTTAACGCCGTCATTTCACCTGCAACTGCGCGGTTGAGCAATTCAATACTTTTTTCTCTTTTTACCATAATATTTTATTTTTAAAAATTATTTGTTTTTCTGATTTTAGAAATTATTTTATAAATCCTCTTCGTTTGAGCAATGCGTCCGCTTTTGGTTTTGCGTGGCGGAAATTTTCATAAAGCGTCATCGGGTCTTGCGAATCGCCTTTTTCAAGAATATTTTTACGAAAATCGGTAGCAATTTGTTTGTTGAAAATATCGCCGCTTTCTTTGAACGCCGCAAATGCATCAGCATCAAGCACTTCTGCCCAAATATAACTGTAATATCCTGCTGCGTAGCCATCTCCATCAAAAATATGGCTGAAATAAGTGGAACGATAGCGCACAATAATTTCGGGGATTAAGCCGATGGCGTTCATTGCCTGTTTTTCAAACTGTTCTACATTAAAATCGGTTGTATCGGTTCTTGCGTGAAAATCCATATCAAGATATGCAGCTGCAAGTAGTTCGGTCATCGCAAAACCTTGATTAAACTGTTGAGCGGCAGCAAGTTTGTCGATAAATTCCTGCGGAATAATTTCGCCTGTTTTATAATGTTTGGCATAAGTTTTCAGCACTTCGGGTTCAAAGCACCAATTTTCCATAATTTGCGAAGGCAATTCCACAAAATCGCGCGTTACAGACGTTCCCGATGTTGAAGGATAAGTGCATTGCGAGAGCAAACCGTGCAAAGCGTGTCCAAATTCATGAAAAACGGTTTCCACATCATCGATAGTCAGCAGCGACGGCTCGCCTGCTTTTCCTTTTGTCAGATTTCCAACATTGACAATCACAGGGCGGTGGTCTTTTCCGTCTTTAATATACTGGTTGCAAATATTGTCCATCCACGCGCCTGCACGTTTGCCAGCACGTGGAAAATAATCGGTGTACAACAGTCCGAGCAACTTTCCATCGCTGTCATTTACTTCAAATGTTTCGGCATCAGGATTGTACAAAGGCACATTTGTAACTTTTTTAAATGTAATTCCGTAAAGTTTCGTAGCCAAATCGAATACGCCCTGACGCACATTTTCCATTTTAAAATATTGACGAATAGCCTCTTCGTCGAGGTCATATTTCTGTTTGCGCAGTTTTTCGGCATAATAAGCCCAATCCCACGCTTCAAGTTTTTCGCCTTTGCCGTCTTTATCCATCAGCGCCTGCAATTCGGCGCGTTCTATTTTTGCCTGATTTACAGCAGGTTGCCACACTGTTTGCATAAAATCAAAAACTGTTTTCGGCGTTTTTGCCATTTTATCTTCAAGAATAAATGCCGCAGGCGATTGGAAGCCAAGTAGTTGCGCTTTTTTCACGCGAAGTTTCATAATTTTGCTTACCACCGTTTTATTATCCGTCGAATCGTTATGATTTGCAAGCGTGGAAAATGCAGTGAGCAATTCGCGGCGCAGTTCGCGGTTGTCGGCATATTGCAGAACGGGCAAAAAACTTGCTTTGTCGGTTGTAAAAAGCCATTTACCTTTTTGTCCTGCACTCTCGGCTGCCTCTGCGGCAGATTGCTTAATACTTTCGGGCAAACCTGCAAGTTCCGATTCTTTTTCCACAAATTTTTTGTACGATTTTATTGACGCAAGCACATTTTTGCCAAATTTCAATTCGGCAAGAGCCAAATCTTTGTTCAAATTGCGCAGTTCAGCTTTTTTCGCATCATCAAGTTCTGCTCCGCTGCGAACAAAATTGCGATAATATTTTTCCAGTAATCGTGTTTGTTCGCTGTTTAAACTCAAAAGTGCCTTTTTGTCGTTCAACGTTTTGATACGGGCAAAAAGTTTTTCATTCAGGTAAATGTTATCGTTGTGTTCGGTCAGTTTTGGCGAAATGTCTTCAGAAATTTGCTGCATTTTTTCATCAGTATCTGTCTGTTCAAGGTTGAAAAATACAGATGAAACTTTTTGCAAAACCTCGCCGCTAAACTCCATTGCCACAATCGTATTGTCGAAAGTCGGCTCGGCAGCGTTATTAGTTATTGAGTCAATTTGCGCTGTATGCAGCCGCATTCCTTCTTCAAAGGCGGGCATGTAATCCGTAATTTTAATTTTATCGAACGGCGGAACACTATAAGGCGTGTCCCATTCGGCAAGGAACGGATTATTTTCAAGATTTTTCGTTTTGTTATTACACGAAGTCATTACTAATGCGCTGATAATCAATAAATAAAACAATTTTCTCATAAAAAAATGTTTTTAGTTTATATTAAAAAAATATTTTGTGCAAAGATAATTATTTTTTTCTAATTTTGAACTTGTTAGTTTCAAATAACAAAGCAACTAATAATACAAAGCAAAAAGGCGGGTTTTCAAAGCCCCGCCTTTACTTAATTTAAATAATAACAAGATTATGTGAAATTTTATTTTACAGCTTTAGATGTTTCGCCAATCATACTCATTGCACAACGGAAACCGATGTCGTTTGTACGTTCTTTCTGATTAAGGAAACGGCGCGAGCCGCTGCTTAACCAATAAACGCGGTCTTTCCATGAGCCGCCTTTATAAACGCGAGTTTGGTCGTCAATTTTTGGAGCAAGAACATCTGTCGGATCAATTTTAAAATCTCTTTTTTGCAAAGCGGAAAGTCCTGTGGTGTCGCCTTCGAGCAAGAAATCAGTCATTATGCGCGACATTGGATCGCCGTCTTTAAAATTGCGCTTGTCGCCATTTTTAGCAACCTGTTTCTGAATGCGTCCCAAAGAATCAATTACAAACAAAGGTTTGCCGTTTTCATCTTCACCATCAACTACAAGGTCTTCATAAACATTACCGCGGAAAGAACTGTATTCCGAAACTTCGTCAAAAGAAGTTGCGCGATAAACATCAAAAACCCATTCATTTACATTTCCTGCCATATTGAAAAGTCCGAAATTGTTAGGGAAATAACTATCGACAGCCACAGGATAAACTCCGCGGTCGTCCAACGCGCCTGAAGTACCCATCATATCGCCGCGTCCGCGCACATAGTTTGCCATCATCATACCGCGATATTTACCTTTTTTAGCATTACGCATTTGCTGCCCCGACCATGGATATTCGCGCGTTTCCTGCACAAATCCTGCTTTTCTGTCTTTTTTGCTAACTTTAATACCATAAGCGGCAAATTCCCATTCTGCCTCTGTCGGCAGGCGAATATCAGGTATGAGAATGCCGTCGCCCATCGAAAGTTTTACATTATTTCCATACAGGTCTTTATTCTTCTTTTTACCTTCGGCAGGCACATAAGCATCGCTGTTTAAATATTTACCTGTATTGAAAATAACAGATTCTGAAATTTCCTGCATATCCATTCCTTCGAGCGATTTAAAATCAGGATATTTTATATAGCCTGATTTACTCAACGCATATTCATTAACACGGTCAGTACGCCATTGGCAATAATCCATTGCCTGCTCCCAGCTTACGCCCACAACAGGATAGTGATTAAAGTTTGGATGGTCGAAATAATACTGTATAAGCGGCTCATTATAAGCCAATTCTTCACGCCAAACGTTTTTATCGGGCATTGCGCGTTTTACAAGTTCCGGCGCAGCCTGCCCAAAAACAAGCCGCATCCAATTGGTGTATTCACGCCAGTCTACATTGGCAACTTCGTACTGGTCCATATAAAAAGACGGTACGGTAATACGGCGGCGCAGGTTATTGCGTGGTACGGTAACCGCTTCTGTTTTTTCGCCTATGGTAAATGTTCCTCCTTCGATTGCTATCATTCCAGCAGGAGTTATGCCTTTAACTGCGTCTTTGACGACAAAGCCGGTAGTTTTTTTATCGTTGTATTTCCAACCTGTTGTGTTGGAAACTCCCTTGCCTGAATTAGAACAAGAGGATAAAACCGCTGAAATAGCCAGCGTAATTAATACGTTTTTAATTAATAATGACCTGTTTATCATATACTTATAATAAAATAGATGGTTGTTATTCAAAATTTGAGCGTACAAAAATACACTTTTTTTTATGTGCAAACAAATTTTGAGAAAAATTTTTAATTATTTTTGTCGAAAAAAATTGTAAATATTTTGTAATAACTGCAAAAAATATTTTTTATTGTATTTACTTTATGAAAAATTTCAAAAACACATTGAAAATTAACAATTCATTGGTCAATTTCGAATTTCCTGTTGTGATGGGGATTGTAAATATTACTCCCGATTCATTTTACAGTAATAGTAGAAACGTTTGCGATATTGAAATATTGCATGCCGCTGAAAAAATTTTATCAGATGGTGCGCAAATTATTGATATTGGAGGTTTTTCTACCCGTCCGAATGCGGAAAATGTTTCGGAAACTGAAGAAATACGCCGCGTTTGTATTGCCGTAGAGTTGATTTTAAAACATTTTCCGAATGCAATAATTTCGGTTGATACTTTCCGTGCAAGCGTTGCTACAAACGTTTGCGAAAATTATAACGTGCATATTATTAACGATGTAGGCGGCGGAATGTGGGACGAGCAAATGTTCGCAACTGTCGCCCGTACGCAAGCCGCATATATCCTTACCCATACAAGTCCTACGCGGTTATCTATGACTGAGGCTTTTATATATAATGATATTGCCGCCGAAATTATGACTTTTTTTAATAATAAAATAAAA
>WRGS01000156.1 GCA_009787075.1 Paludibacter sp. | reverse complement strand
ATTTTGGCGTTTTATATCGTTGCAGGTCTGGAGCAGGGCGCAACGCTCGAACAATTGAACGGCACTATTCAAAATGATATTTTGAAAGAATTTATGGTAAGAAATACTTACATTTATCCGCCAAAATTTTCAATGAAAATTATTGCTGATATTTTTGAATATACTTCTAAAAATATGCCGAAATTCAATTCAATTTCCATTTCGGGTTATCACATGCAGGAAGCTGGCGCAACTGCCGACATCGAACTTGCATATACTTTGGCTGACGGCTGGGAATATCTTCGTGCAGGCGTGAATGCGGGTATGGATATTGACGCTTTTGCTCCGCGTTTGTCGTTCTTTTGGGCTATTGGAATGAATCATTTTATGGAAATTGCCAAAATGCGTGCCGCGCGTATGCTTTGGGCGGAAATTGTGAAAACATTTAATCCGAAAAATCCTAAATCGCTTGCTTTGCGCACGCATTGTCAAACATCTGGCTGGTCTTTGACCGAGCAAGACCCGTTTAATAATGTAGGCAGAACTTGCATTGAGGCAATGGGAGCAGCCCTCGGACATACGCAATCGCTGCACACAAATGCACTTGACGAAGCAATCGCATTGCCTACCGACTTTTCGGCGCGAATTGCTCGAAATACGCAAATCTATATTCAGGAAGAAACCAATATTTGCCGCGAAATTGACCCTTGGGCTGGTTCGTATTATGTTGAAAATCTCACCAAAGCGATTTTTGACCGTGCGTGGGAACATATTCAGGAAATTGAATCGCTTGGCGGAATGGCTGCAGCAATAGAAACGGGGATTCCAAAAATGCGCATCGAAGAGGCGGCAGCTCGTGCTCAGGCGCGGATTGACAGCGGCGAACAAACCGTTGTCGGTGTAAATCGTTATCGCCTTGCTCAAGAAGATGCCATTGATACTTTGGAAGTTGATAATACGGCTGTGCGCAAGCAACAGATTGAGCGTTTGAATGAATTAAAAGCAAAACGCAATAATGATGACGTGAAAAATGCACTTGACGCAATTACCGAATGTGTGCGCACAGGCAAAGGCAATCTTTTGGAACTTGCCGTTGAGGCGGCGAAAGTACGCGCCACTTTGGGCGAAATTTCAGACGCTTGCGAACAAATTGCAGGCAGATATAAAGCAACCATTAGAACTATTTCAGGAGTGTATTCAGCAGGAACAAAACAGGATTCGGACTTCCAAAAAGCGTGCGCTTTGACAGAAGAATTTGCCGTCCGCGAAGGTCGCCGCCCGCGCATTATGGTAGCGAAAATGGGGCAGGACGGACACGATAGAGGCGGAAAAGTTGTTGCAACAGGTTTTGCCGATTGCGGATTTGATGTGGATATGGGTCCGCTTTTCCAAACGCCCGAAGAGGCGGCAAAGCAGGCAGTTGAAAACGATGTGCATATTCTTGGCGTTTCGTCTTTGGCAGCAGGGCACAAAACTCTTGTACCGCAAGTGATTGAAGAATTGAGAAAACTCGGACGCGAAGATATTCTCGTTGTGGCAGGCGGGGTAATTCCTCCGCAAGACTACGATTTTCTTTACAAATCAGGCGTAGCCGCCATTTTCGGTCCCGGAACAAATATTGCTAAAGCAGCAATAGCGGTAATGGGGATTTTGATGGAGTAAATGTTTAATTTTTTTATAAGGAAATTCCTAAAAAACGTCATTGCTTCGCCATTCGTTAGCAATGACGTTTTTATTGCTATGGCAATTCTAAAAATTAAAGAAATTTTTAGCATTATAATAACTTATTCCTTCAACCATTTTTCCAAGAAAATTTAGTTCTGCCGATGGTAAAAGTCCGTTTTCTACGTCTGTGCCAATCAAATTACACAAAATTCGGCGGAAATATTCGTGGCGCGGATAAGAAAGGAAACTTCTTGAATCTGTCAACATTCCGACAAAGCGGCTCAAAAGTCCGAGATTTGAGAGCGAATTCATTTGCGCCTCCATTCCTGTTTTTTGGTCTAAAAACCACCAACCAGAGCCGAACTGCATTTTGCCAGCAATTGAGCCGTCCTGAAAATTGCCAATCATTGTGGCTATCAGGTCATTGTCGCGCGGGTTAAGATTGTAAATAATGGTTTTTGTCAATTTATTTTCATTGTCCAAACGGTCGAAGAACTTAGCCATAGTTTTAGCCACAGTAAAATCGCCGATACTGTCGAAACCCTTATCTGCGCCAACTTTGCGGAAAAATCGCGTATTGTTATTGCGGATTACGCCATAATGAAATTGTTGCGTCCAATTTTTTTCCCAATCCAAAATTGCCATTTGGTACATCATTGCCGATTTGAATTTTACAATTTCAGCGAGCGTAAGTTCTTGTGTGCCAAAAACTTTATTGAAAATATTATTAATTTCATTTTCGGTAAAATCTTCGGCGTAAAATTCTTCAATTCCGTGGTCGGAAAGGCGGCAGCCAACCGATGCAAAAAAATCGTGCCGCTGACGCAAAGCAGAGATAAAATCGTTGAATTTCAGGATGTTAACGCCTGAAACTTCCGAAAGTTTTTCTACATAAGCGCGGAAAAGTTGTGGATTTTCAACAGCCATTGCCTTATCGGGTCGCCAAGTGGGCAAAACTTTTATTTCAAAACCTTCATTTTTTAATGAAATATGATGTTCGAGAGTATCAACAGGGTCGTCTGTGGTGCAAACATTTTCCACTTTGTAATGCCGCATCAGTCCGCGTGCCGAAAATTCCTTTGTGCGAAGTTTGGCGGTACATTCGTCATAAATTTCGCGTGCGGTTTCGGGGCGCAGCAGTTTTGTAACGCCAAAAGCAGTTTTTAATTCCAAATGCGTCCAATGATAAAGCGGGTTGCGCATTGTGTAAGGCACAGTTTCAGCCCATTTTTCAAATTTTTCCCAATCTGATGTTTCCTCGCCTGTACAAAAACGTTCTTCTATGCCGTTTGTGCGCATTGCACGCCATTTGTAATGGTCGCCGCTGAGCCAAATTTCACCCAAATTATCAAATTGATAATCTTCGGCAATAAGTTTCGGGTCTAAATGACAGTGATAATCGATAATTGGCAATCCTTCGGCGTGCTGGTGATATAATTGCTGCGCCGTTTGGTTTTGAAGACAAAAATTGTCGTCTAAAAAGTTTTTCATAAATTATGTAAATTATTTTATGCTATAGCGCACAATAATATTATAAGTCATTTTTATTTTTTTGAAATTAACAGGCGGTTCATAGGCTTTGTCTGCTGCCATTTCTCTGTTAGCGTAAGAATCATCATAATTGTAATAAGGATAATTATTTTTTGCCGCCGTTTGCTCTTGAACAGAAATCAGTTCGCCGATGGTTTTGCCTTCACCCGCCAAAAGATTTTCGGCTTTGGCGCGCGCCTGCTTTACGGCTTGCTGCTGTATTTCTTTTTTCAACTCGTCAGATTTTGAATAATCAATTTTTCCCAAATAATAATCGTTGTAGCCAATACTGTCTAATTTATCACAAACTTTATTCAACAAATCAATATTTCCGATTTTTAACGAATAACTTTTGTTTTGATAAACGTTTTTTACGCGCCGCCACCAACGCCAATTATCGCCATACATATTTGTTACACTCAAATCTTCTTGAGTATCAATGTTTAACAACTTTAAAGCATTGACAATTTTTCCTTCCAATACGTTGATGTTTATTTTTTGCGAATTATTTTCGCTCAAAGTAAAATTCAGATAGAAAATATCGGGGCTAACTTCCTGTTCGGCATAGCCTGCCACTTCTACATAAGATTTAAAACTGCGGTGTTCATTTTTACAGCCTGCAAAAAGAACACATAAAATGCTGATAATAACTAAAAATGTGTTTTTCATAAGATTTTTAATATTTAAAAATTATTTTTTCGCAAAATTATAAATAAAAATCAATAACAAAAAAATTGCCGAGTCTGCCTCAAAAGCACAAAAATTTTAACCACAAGGCGCGCAACAGAACTGCGCAAAGATGCACAAAGTTCTAAATTTAAGAAATATATTCTTTGCGACCCTTTGCGAAAAATCTTTGCGCCTTTGTGGTAAAAAATCTTTTGATACAGCCTCAACTAAAAAAACTCAATACTCCAACACGCGCGGCAAAGCCTTTGCCTCGTCAATCCATTTTTCCACTTCTTTGAGCGATGGAGTGCGGCGAGTAAGTTTTTTCGCAGCATTTGTTTCTTCCATTTTTTTCGTAAGGTTTTCGGCATTTCTCATTGCAAGTTCGGGCACTGTATCTACTCCTGCCGCCTCAAGCAATTCCGAAAATTCTTCGCCAACGCCGTTGATGCGGAAAAGGTCTGCCATATTGGCAAATTTGAGCACCAATTTTTCAGATATGCCTGTGGATTCAGCCAAATCTTTGCGTTGTTTTTTTGTTTTAGTACCTGCCAGCAATTTGTCTGTATTGTTTATGCCGGCTTCGCGGAATTTTGCGCCAAGTTTTTCGCCAATTCCTTCAATTTCTTCAATTTTGTAGTTTGCCATAGGATTTATGATTTAATATTAAAATTATTTTTTGCAAAATTATAAATAAAATTTAATAACACAAAATCTGTTTGATGCTGTTTAAAAAAAATTTTTACCGCAAAGGCGCAAAGATTTTTCGCAAAGGGTCGCAAAGAATATATTCTTGAAATTCAGCACTTCGCGCACCTTGCGTTTAAGTTTTTTGTGATTTTGAAATAATCACTCACCATCAATTATCAACTTTCGCAAATCATTATTCGCATTAATCACAAGCAGATACATCAATTCAATTTTTGCAGGATTGAGCGTATATTTTCCCGAAAAACGCGGCAAAAGGTCAATATAAAATGTATGTTTGCCTTGCGGAAGCCGTTGACAGAAAATCGCCGTTTTTTCCTTAAAATATTCACGATGCTCCAAAGTCCAAGAGGTTTGAGCATTTATCTGTTGAGGAAATGCAAACAGAATACAAGGGAAAAACAGAAATAAAAACAATCTTTTCATTTTCCATTCAAAATATCATTAACATAATCAACCCATTGATATTCTTGAATTGAATTATCCAAATAAAAATCAGGCTGAATGCCAATATCATCAATTGGAAAATTTTCCAAATCTACATCCTTTGAAGTTGCATAGGATAACAAGAAATCATTACTGGGCGATTTTACAGAATGTAAATTGGCAAAATCAAGCGCACCTGCTGTAATAGTTCCAAATATTTTTACTTTCTTACTTTGTTTTGCCGAGAGTAAAAACTGTTCGGTTGAACTTGCACAATATTTATCTACAATAATGGCAATTTGTTTAGGTGATTTTCGAATTTTGCCATAATCGGCAACAGGATATTCTTTACCATGCATTAAAACAAATTTTCCTAAATTACTGTTAAGTCTGTTCATTAATTCTTCGGACAAATATGGTTTATAGTGTTGGTTATTTAATTCTGTGGATAAAAGGTAACAGGATTTTACACGTACAGGATTTGTAACGATGAAAGGCATAATATTTCGCCAGCAAATGTCAGAGCCTCCGCCATTAAGACGCAAATCAATAATCAAATTTTCGGTTTTGGTAATTTTTTGCCGATTACTATCAATAACGCTATCAATATTTTTACAAAATTCTTCATAAAATGAAGGTATCCGCAAATAGCAGGTTTTTTTATTTAATATTTCAAAATATGGTTTGAAATCAATAACTGAATTTGAAAATTTATCTTCGTATTTTGGGTAATCACGTATAAAACTGAATTCAGCATCATAGTTGAAAAATAAAAGATTTTTACTTAATAAATTTGCATGGTTAAATTTTTTCGCAGAATGGTTTTGCAAATAATAAATTACGCTATCGGGATAAATTCTAAATTTAATTTGACCTGTTTTCCATTCTTTTACCTTTGAGTCTATAATAAATCCAATATATTGATTATCAATTCTTTTTACACCAATTTTATAAGTTCTACCATCCCAAATTCCCTCAAAATCAAAATCTTTTTTATTGTCTAAATACTTTTTAAATTCCAGAGTGTCAATATCAGTTGTTTCCCAATCGGGAAACAACTGATATTCTTCATTTTCCTGTTCTGTATTTTTTATTGCTTCGGGCAAAATTTCAATTCCAATATGCCCTTTACGGAAAAAATGCAGCCATTCATTTAAAATATTTGCACAATCGTAAATATCTTTTGCTGTTTTAACTCTTTCAACAATTAACTGATTATGAATATCATACGCTGCCTGTCCTTTTTTGTCGATAATATACTGAAAACCAGCATCGTTTTGCTCAAAAGTCTGTTTTACCCAAGTAAAATTACTATCACAGTCGCAGTCTTGGGCAAAAGCCGTAACTGCAACTGCAAAAAGCACTAATATCAAAAATAAATTTTTACGCAATAACATTTTCCTGTATATATTTTACTGAACTTTCATAAGAATCTATAATTCGTTCCCGCATAGAGCGCTCTATATCTTTAACCACACAATATCCTCCTGCTTTCAATTCTTTCATTTCCACCATTTTTTGAGGACAGGGTCCCCAACACAATGGCAAATAAGCGCATTTGGGACAAACAGGATTATCAAATGTTGATGTACTGTACAATTTACTTATCCTTTCTTCATTCCATTCAATATTGCCGTCATCTTTCAGTTCTCCCATTTCGTATGGTTCTTTGTAGTCACGTGCCGTACATTTATATACTTTTCCATCGTAATTTAGTTCAACATAATGATATTTACTTGCATAACAGTTATAAAACTGTCCTGCGTTAATACCGCCTGCACAACTGATTTTTTTATATCCTACATTTTTTGCAGTATTAACTAACGATTCCACGTCTTCGTTACTGTTATTTTTATTAGGTTCTGTTGTCTGCCAAACTCGCTGTAAATCAATATGCACTTTTCCCCTGTTTTCCTGTGCAATATCATTCAATATTTGCTCAGCCTGCTGTTTTTTCAGAGTTTGATTATCATAATTAATTCGCAAAGTTAAACTAATTTTTTCAATATTCTGATACAAGCAAATCAACATTCTCCATTATTTTTGAAAATACATCATTGCATTCGTCTGTAAATTTTATCTTATTATGGCTTTCTTTCAGTCCGTCAAGGGTAATCTGCATATCCGTAACGCGAATATTCTTTAATGTTTGAATTACCTGTTTGTCAATATGATAGGCAGTATTTTGTAAGTTTCTTTGTCAAAATTATTTTCCGCTAAATTTTCCTTCCTGTTTTCTAAAACAGTGAAAACAGTTTCGTCTGTTTCAACGAGCGCATTTGAGAGTGTATTATAAATATAATATTTGCCCTTATTCTCTTTGAAAAGGAATGTATATTTAGATTTGTGCATAATGTTAAATTATTATTAAACCCGTTGGCGGAATTAAAAATTTGCCAAAAAAACAGATAAAAAGTTGCGTATCAATTAAATAAGTATTATATTTGTAGTGTAAATTA
>WRGS01000155.1 GCA_009787075.1 Paludibacter sp. | reverse complement strand
TCGTTCCCAAAAAGGCAGTTTTTTGTGTGAGGCATGGTATCAAATGAGCATAGAATATTGGAAAAAAGAGATAAAAAAACTTGACTATTATCAAATTCATCTGATGTTTAAAGCATTGGTTGAAAAGAATTTGATTGCAAAAGATTTGTTTGCAAAAATGCCTCACATACCCGAAGACGAGATTAGTCTTTTTATTGGAGAAAACATTTTGGAAAAATTTGATGCAAACGAGTGGGAAAAAATAAGAACGACTTCTTTTTTCCAAAAAACAACTTATCGAGTTCGATACAGAGACGATTATTCAGGTACATATTTTTCAAAACTTTGCAAAGGAGAAATATAAAAATGAACAAAAAAATCAGCGTAATTATTCCGATTTATAATGCGGAAAAATATCTGAAACAGACATTGGATTCTGTTCGTTTTCAAACTTACAAAAATTTGGAAATTATTTGCATATTAGATTGTCCCACAGATAATTCCGAAAAAATTGCCAATGAAATTGCAAAAGAAGATTCTCGCGTAAAAATTATTTATAATGTAAAAAATATCGGAGCGGGTGAAACTCGAAATATCGGAATTAGCAAAGCAACGGGCGACTATATTCATTTTATGGATTCTGACGATTTGTTAAGTCCCGATTTTTATGAGATTTTGATAAATGCTGCTGTTGAAAATGATGCTGATATTGCAGCATCTTCGGTTTTCAACGAAAAACAACCAAAACAAAGTATTCTCTTTTCAAAAAATGAAGTTTTATTTGGTAAAGATAAAATAAAAAAAACCAAAGTTTTGTTGCGTGGCTGGATATGGAGATATTTAATAAAAAAAAGTTTTTGGCAAAATAATAATTTCATTTTTCCAAATTTGGCGGTAATGGAAGATATTGCAGTTGCGATTCCTGTGATTTTTTATGCAAATAAAGTAGCATTGTGTTCTGATGCGATGTATTTTTACAAAAATCGGGAAAATTCAATATTAAATACGCAAATTTATAATCCAGAACAGAAGAAATTACGGTTCGAACAGGTACGAAAAGTTAAAAATGAAATCAAAAATTTTCTAAAAATTAATAAAATTAAAAATCCGAATTGGTTTTATCTTCGTTTTGTATCTCTTCGCACCAGAAAAACTGTTTGTACAAACGACACAATAGAATACGGAAAAACAAATAAAAAAATCAGCGTAATTATTCCGATTTATAATGCGGAAAAATATCTGAAACAGACATTGGATTATGTTCGTTTTCAAACATACAGAAACTTGGAAATTATTTGCGTTTTGGATTGTCCGACAGATAATTCGGCAGAAATTGTAAAAAAAATTGCCAAGGAAGATGACCGTATAAAAATTGTTGAACATTCAAAAAATAGCGGTTTGCCCACAGCACGGCATTCGGGCGTTGAAAATTCAACAGGTGAATATTTTCATTTTATGGATTCTGACGATTTTTTAAATCCTGATTTTTATGAAATTATGATAAGCGCATCAGAAAAAACAAATGCAGATGTATCTGCCTGTTCGGTGTTTTACGAAAAAAAACCGCTAAAAAGCATTTGGTTTGAAAAAAGCGAAGTTTTGACAGAAAATATTGATAAAATCAGAAAAACCGAAGTTGCAATGCGTGGTTGGGCATGGCGTTATTTAATCAAAAAAGATTTTTGGACAAAACATAAATTTTATTTTCCCGAATTAGTTCCAATGGAAGATATGCCCGTGATGATTCCAATGATTTACTGTGCTGATAAAGTTGTTCTTTGTCCTAATGCGGTTTATTTTTACAAAAACAGAGAAAATTCCATTTTGAATAAAAAACATGACCCCGATAGAGAAAAACAGCGAAGTGAAAATCGGCATAAAGCGCGAAAAATATTTAAAGATTTTTTACGTGCAAACAACATCAAACGACCGAACAAATTATTGTATGATATAAAAAAATATATTTAAAAAAATAAAAATGAATATTTGGTTAGAAATAAAAAAAACGTACAAGGGTCTGAAAAAAGCCAGAAAGGCGAAAAAAGATTTTCCTGTACAAGCGGTAATAGCCAAGAAATTGGATAATTACGTTGCAGATTTTAGAAACGGGAAAATAGAGCGATTTTTTGCAATTGCCAAAAAACCCGAATTGGTAGGAAAAAAAATAATTTGGCAATTTTGGTATCAGGGAATAGACAAAAGCATGCCAAAAATTGCCAGCGCTTGTTTTAATTCTGTTGAAAAATACAGCAGCGGTTATGAAATCATCAAACTGTCGAAAGAAACGCTGAATGATTATATTGAATTACCCGATTTTGTTTGGAAAAGATTTGGAACTGGCGGATACGACATTACAAAATTGTCCAATCTTGTACGTTTATATCTACTTTCTGCTTATGGCGGAATTTGGCTTGACGCAACAATTTATTTGACAAAACCGCTTGAAGAAAGTTGGCTGCAAAAAGATTTTTTTGCGCTTCAACGTCCAGACACACCGCCATCTGACCTGAAAATTTTTACAAGATACGACCCGATAGGTCTTTCGTGGAAAGCGGAATCTTACGTGAGAATGCAAAATTCTTTTATGATTGCCAAACCGAATAATAAAATTATAAACGACCTACTTTCTATTTTGCTTGAATATTGGAAAAAAGAGGAGCAAACCGGGCATTATTTCTTTTTCCAAATTTGCTTTAACCGAATGATGCAATACAACGAATGGAAAAATTTGAATTGCGAAATTGTCAGTTATGCAGATTTTCACCGATTTCTAATAGTGGGACTTGACCCCTTTAACCAAGCATTATACGACGAAGTAACTTCCCGATGGGGTGTGCACAAATTAACACTTTATTGGTCAAGGAAAAAAATAAAACCATGGACGTTTGTTTATTTTCTTATAAACGGAAATCACGGGAAAAAGATGAAAGATTAAAACGCAAAGGCACGAAAGCACGAATGGGAAACGCACGAAAGAGGCGAAAAGTAAAATTTAGCCCGTTAGGGCGTTATGTTAATAACCGCAGGCGTAAGCCTGTGGCAGTAGTGCCTGCACTTTAAAAACATTCCATATTTCAAAAATATGGAATGTTTGACAACTAATAAATTAAGACGGATATAAAAAACGAGTGCGCAGCAAGGCTGCGCACTCTTCAATCAAACAAAAAACATTTTCTGTACTTTTCTTAATACATTCCATAAATATCTTCACAGTCAGGATCATCCGGGTCTAAACAAGGCAGAGGTCCCAAACTTGCTCCTGTTGGAGGATCGTCAGATGCGAAATTCTCTGCTAATTTGAGTTCGACTATTTCTGCAATCGGCGATATATATTTTGTGCTTTTCATATCTTTAAAATTTTAAAAATTATTTAACTACTACCTTATTGATTTTTCCGTTTGCCTTAACCATATAAACGCCTGCAGGCAAAGCGGCGGTCGAAATCTCTGTCGATTTTACATTCTGAACATTTGAGAAATAAACTTGACCTCCGTCAACAGAATAAACTGCAACATTGTCGATGTTTCTATCAGAAATGATGTTTATTTTGCCATCAGTTACCCAAACGCTTACTTTTGCCAGAAGTTCTTCTATTGCAGTAGGAACTTTGGGCGAAAGCACAAGCGAAAAGCGCGATTGTTCGCTGCCCGAAACTGTTGTTTCATACGTGTAACTTTCCATATCAGTTAAATCAATGTATGCACCGTTGAGGTTATCAACAAGAGCAACATCGCACAGGTAAGTATCCATTCCTGTTAAGGTAATGGTTGCATCGCCTGCGTAGGTTGTGAAAATGCTTACAGGAATTGTTGCATTATCGGTATTTACGGTGTTAAGTCCCAACTGCTGCGCTGCACCGTTTTCGTTATTTTTAACAGTATAAAGTTGCACTGTGGAGTTTACACCCATATTTAAGAACGAAATATCGTTATTGCCTACCGTAGCAGAGCCGTTTTCATTATTTTGCACCAAAGTATAATGACTGCCTGTTGCAGCGGTTGCTGCCTCTATTTTAATTACCGAAAGAGGCGCATACGCAGGAGCAGGTAGAGGTGTAGATGAGTTTGAAATTGTATATTGTCCGCCTGCAGAATTTGACGCTTCTACAATTATGCCTTCATAAGCTGCAATTGTACTGTTTGGTAACTTTACATCAAATGTCTGACCTTTGGAACCAAGGAAGTGGTCATTTCCCTCACAATTTACAGCAGAAAAAGTATTAGTGGCTTCCTCATGCAGTACAAGAAAACCATTCTTGATAGTGCCGTTAAACTTTTGGTTAAATTGAATTGATGAATTAAAAGGATTGCCTGCTACAAAATATCTGCCTTGAAAAGATATGGGCGTTGATACTGCGGCGGTATTTGGAGTGGCAAGGGTAACAATAGCGCCATTGTGCCAATCGCTGTACGGAGCAGGATTATTAGCAGAAACTTGAGCGCGACCATTTACAGAATAAGCAAAACCTACTCCCAAAGGTAAATTTGCATTGGCATCAGGTATAGCCTCCCATGTCCATGTATAGTTGCCGCCCGAAGTCGGAGTGTTTTTAATTCTCATCATAGAAACGCCAGGATGCGCTCCAAAAGTAAAATCGGAATATTTAGCATTGGCAAACGGTTTAGCCATTAATTTCCAGCGACTGGCTATATCTGCAACATTGATTTGATTAAAGTTAGCAGGAATACTGAAATTAATTGTGTAATCGTTACTCCAGTTACTAAAATAAGCAGAAGTAACTCCACTATTTCCTGCAGCCTGAAACCAAAAATTCAATTTATATGATGAGCCTGGCGTAAGAGCAGAAGCTGCACGTGCAATAATATTATCAAGCGTGCCGAAAGTAAAACGGTTACATGATTGATTCCATGTTTTGGTATCATACCTGTTGCTGCCGCTCGCGCTTGCGCTTGCGCTCGCAACATATGGTATTTCACCGGTATAAACTTCACTACCGCCGCTGTTTAGTATTTTATACCCAATTTTTACGGTTACCTGCTGTCCTGGCGTTGAAACAGTTTTCACTTCACCTCCGCCCAGACATAGTGTCGTTACACTGTACGGCGAACTGCCAGCGTATTGCTCTGCCTGAACGCTGGCATTGCTGGATGTCAAAGTCAATGGCGCTGATGCTGTTGCAGGAGTAACCAAAGAGCCAGATGTGTTTTTGTATTCCCATTCTACTTTTGGCAACTTGTTTGGCGGGGTGAGCGCCACAGCGTTTGCATCAAAACAAACAAAATCTCTCGACTGCCCAAGGTCAGTCTGAAAGTCGCCATTGTCAAAGAACCAACATTTGGAAAGGTCAGCACCTTCAATATGGTCAGTACCGTTAGTGCCGTAAGTGCCATATTCATATGGTGAACGTTTTCTAAAACTGGTACTCCACGAGGTTTGACCTGTAAGGTCAGTATTACCGCAAACAAGAATATAGCCATGCAACGTTCCCACCGATGAAGGAACTTTAATTGCCCAAAAATGCGTTCCAACGTTTATTGAGTTGGCTGAATATACGCCTGAACTGCCACTGCCCCACATCCACGCGCCATGGTAAGAATTGGCATTGCTGCTCCACCATCCCGCCTGTCCAGGAGCATTATTTGTAGCATCATTGTAATACACATAGGTATCCTGCGCCGATGCGCTTAATACAGCTAAAAATGCTGTTAGTAATAAAAGAGTAATTTTTTTCATTGATAAAAATTAATTGTTAAAATGTTAAACTTAAGATTATTTTTTAATTATGAATTTTATGCAATAAGTATGTTTAAGTTTCCAAACAGAAATTTCACAATTCTATAACATAAAATTCACTTATACAAAATTATACAAAATTATTTAAAATTATTTTTAATTTTATGTTTTTTTCTGAAAATTTAATGCAAACGATTGCATAAAAGGCAAAAGCACGAAATCAGCCTCTCCCCCTGCCCCTCTCCAAAGGAGAGAGGAGTAAAAAGACGCGAAAGCGCGAAAGATAACAAGGGTAAGGCTGAAAAAAGCAAAAACCTAACTTCCCTTTTTGGAGAGAGGCAAGGTATGAGGCGAATTTTTTACGTTTCGGCTTATTGCCGTAAAAAATGTGATAAAAATGAGTATCTTAATATATTCATTTTCTTCTACCAACATAAAAAAGATGATAAAACAAAGAAATGTAAACAACGGATAATTGCGGTTTTTTACCGCATAATACGCAATAGCGGCAAGCATAGCAATAAGCACAATTAAACCCCAAATGCCATACTGCACCATATTGCCCAAAAACTGATTGTGAGCATGAGTTATATGTTGGTTGTCGTTTGGAAATGCAATTTCCGGCAATTTGTCTTTCATTTTTTCGGCTTGCCACTCCAATGCGCTTTGCTGCTGATTAAAGCCGCTTCCCCACCAGAAATGCTCTTGAATATAACTTACGGCAATTTTACGATAAACATCGCGAATATCGTCGTTTATATAATTGGAAATTTTGTTGTTGAACGCAAAAAAACTTAGCCCGCCAAACAAGATGCAAACCGCCAAAGCGATTTTGAAATATTTAATTTTTAATTTTAATTTCAAATAATATAATACGCTAATACCTGCAATAAGGAAAAAGCCGACAGTTCCTATTCTGCTTTGTATCAGCAAAGTTACAAACAAACAAAGGACGGCATATAAAATCAAATCAAATTTTGAAACAGTATAAAATTCATTTTTTTGAAAATAAAGATAAAAACCTGTTATCAATCCGCCCAATAAAACGATGGAAACAGGAGTTGGGTGATACATATACGCCCACGAATCGACAAAGAAGAACGCGCTATACCAATTAACATCTTGCAACGGAATATTATTATTTATCAATCCTGATAGAATAAACTTTGCCTGCACTTCCCAGCCTGTCGGGTGGGCAAAATAACTTTGTTTCTGGATTATCCATTCAATAAAATTGGCATTGAGATATAAAAAATTAAACCACCAATACAAAATGCAGATAACTAAAAAGATAATTCCTGTTTTGAAAAATATTTCGCCAATTTTAAGCAAAGTTTTTTTCGGCAGGCAAAAGCAGCAAAACGCCAAAGGCAAAACATATAAACTTAATGTTTTATCGGGGAAATAAAAACCTTTTGGCGTGCCTATTGTGCCGAAAAACATTAACAGGGCATAAATAAATATAAAATAGAAAAACTTCGGCAGGGCATAAAATTTTTTTGTGTAAATAAAATGTAAAAAACTCGCGCAGGTAAAAAATCCAATAGCATAATAACTTACTCTGAAATGAATAAATAACGAACATAAAAGAACAGTTAAAAAAATGATTATCAGCGTATTATTTTTATAAATATCGTTTAACGAAAAATGATGATGTCTCGCTTTTTGCCAGCTGA
>WRGS01000154.1 GCA_009787075.1 Paludibacter sp. | reverse complement strand
GATATTACCAAAAATATTCCAAAATCAAGGAAATTCATAATTTTGCCCGTCATTACTTGCACGAACAATACATTCAATTGGAACTGTTTACCCCTGAATGTATTAAACTGCGGGATTTTGCTTACAATAATCTTTTTTTCCGCTGCTGTTTCTAAAGTTCGACAACTTGTTGAATCGTTTTTTTAACTGGTTTATTGAAAAAACTAATATTCAAAATGCCTCTAAAATTCGTTATACCAATGGTTTATGGTTACATTGCTTCGGAAAACTCGCCATTGCATGCTTAACTTTTTTATTTTAACCCGTGATTCGCATTAATAAATAATCTATAAAATTTTTGAACGTACTCTTAAATTTTGCAGTTTTTCTCTCTTTTTTTAATATGTAAAAAAAATATTTTGAAAAAAAATAAAAAAAATTTGGCAGTTAAAAAAAAATACTGTACTTTTGCAGTCCGTTTGAAAAAAGTATTTCAAACAGATTTTTTTAAGATTTAATTCTTTGAATTTCAATCTATTTGCCTCTTTAGCTCAGTTGGCCAGAGCACGTGATTTGTAATCTCGGGGTCGTTGGTTCGAATCCGACAAGAGGCTCAAAAAATGATTTTTTAAGTTTTCAAATTTCAAAATATATAATTTAGAAATTTGAAATATTTAAACCTGAAATTTAACAAATTGGGTAGTTTCCAGAGTGGCCAAATGGGGCTGACTGTAACTCAGCTGTCTTTCGACTTCGGTGGTTCGAATCCATCACTACCCACACATTTTAAATTTAAAGATTTCAAAATTGGCAATAATATTGAAATCGTGAAATTTTGAGATTTGAAATGGAATTTTGCGGAAGTAGCTCAGTCGATAGAGCATTAGCCTTCCAAGCTGAGGGTCGCGGGTTTGAGCCCCGTCTTCCGCTCACAGCACTAAAAATTAAGTTGCAGGGGCAACGTTCCTGCAACTTATTTCAGTGAAAATTGCTGTTGTAGCTCAGGGGTAGAGCACTTCCTTGGTAAGGAAGAGGTCGCGGGTTCAATTCCCTTCAACAGCTCAAAAAATAAATTGTAATTAAAAAAATAAATACAAAAAAATAATCTTTTATTATCTTTTAAGTTATGGCAAAAGAAAAATTTGACAGGTCGAAACCGCACGTAAACGTAGGTACAATCGGACACGTTGACCACGGTAAGACAACTTTAACAGCCGCAATTACGCAAGTACTTGCTAAAAAAGGTCTTTCGGAAATCCGCTCGTTCGATTCAATCGACAACGCACCCGAAGAAAAGGAACGCGGTATTACCATTAATACTGCACACGTAGAATATCAAACAGCAAACAGACACTATGCACACGTAGACTGTCCGGGTCACGCCGACTATGTTAAAAACATGGTTACAGGTGCTGCTCAAATGGACGGCGCTATCATCGTTGTGGCTGCTACAGACGGTCCTATGCCTCAAACACGCGAACATATTTTGTTGGCTCGTCAGGTAAACGTTCCACGTTTGGTTGTATTTATGAACAAATGCGATATGGTGGACGACCCCGAAATGTTGGATTTGGTAGAAATGGAAATGCGCGAACTGCTCACTTTCTATGAATTTGACGGCGACAATACACCTATTATCCGTGGCTCGGCTCTCGGCGCTTTGAACGGAGTAGCTGAATGGGAAGAAAAAGTTATGGAATTGATGGACGCAGTTGATACTTGGATTGAATTGCCTCCTCGCGCTATCGACAAACCATTCTTGATGCCTGTTGAAGACGTATTTTCAATTACAGGTCGTGGTACAGTTGCAACAGGTCGTATCGAAACAGGTATTATCAAAACAGGCGAAGCGGTTTCTATCATCGGTCTTGGCGCAGAAAAACTGAATTCTACCGTTACAGGCGTTGAAATGTTCCGTAAAATTCTTGACGAAGGTCAGGCTGGCGACAATGTTGGTTTGCTTCTTCGCGGTATTGATAAAGATGAAATCAAACGCGGTATGGTTATCACCCACCCGGGTAAAGTAACGCCTCATTCAAAATTCAAAGCCTCTGTTTATATTTTGAAAAAAGAAGAAGGCGGACGTCATACTCCGTTCCACAATAAATATCGTCCTCAATTCTATATTCGTACTTTGGACGTTACAGGCGAAATCACTTTGCCGGAAGGAACAGAAATGGTAATGCCGGGCGACAACCTCGAAATTACAGTACAATTAATTTACCCTGTTGCCTGCTCTGCTGGTTTGCGTTTCGCTATCCGCGAAGGTGGTCGTACAGTTGGTTCGGGACAAATTACAGAATTGATTGACTAAAAACAAATTTTTGGAAAATAAAAGTTATAAAAGATTTTTATTTTCCAAAAATTAACACACGGGTGTAGCTCAGTTGGTAGAGCGACGGTCTCCAAAACCGTAGGTCGTGAGTTCGAGCCTTACCTCCCGTGCAAAATATATTTATACAATAAAAAAAATATATGAAAGTTATTAACTATATCAAAGAGTCTTACAACGAATTACTTCATAAAGTATCGTGGCCTTCTCTTTCGGAGTTGGCTAACAGCGCGATTGTGGTGCTGGTTGCTTCCATCTTCATCGCTATCATCGTGTGGCTTATGGACAAATCGTTTGAAACTATCATGAAATTTATTTACGGTTTATTTGGTTAATTTTTTCAAAAAGAGGAAAGAACAAATGGCAGAAACAAATGAAATGAAGTGGTACGTTTTGCGTGCTATCAGTGGAAAAGAGAACAAAGTGAAAGAATACATTGAACTTGATGTAAAAAACAATCGCCTTGAACGTTTTGTTTCGCAGGTACTTATTCCCACAGAAAAAGTTTTTCAGATACGCGGCGGCAAAAAAATTACCAAAGAGCGTAATTGTATGCCGGGATACGTTCTGGTAGAAGCAAATCTCAATAATGAAATTCAACATCGTTTACGCTGGACTCCTAATGTGTTAGGATTTTTGAGCGAGTCAAACGGTGTTCCATCTCCGATACGACCGTCAGAAGTTAATCGCATTTTAGGTCAAGTTGACCAGATGCAGGAAAACGGCGAAGAGATGCTTGTTCCGTATCACGTAGGCGAAACGGTAAAAGTTATTTTCGGACCATTTTCGGGCTTTACAGGTACGATTGAAGAGGTCAATAATGAGAAGAAAAAACTCAAAGTTATGGTTATGATATTTGGTCGGAAAAATCCGATTGAATTGGGTTTCACGCAAGTGGAAAAAGAATAATTTTCGGACTTTGTTACATTCCGAAATAAATTTCTTTTAAATTTTTAATAAAAAAAAATCGAAGAAAGTTTATGGCAAAAGAAGTTGCTGGCTTTATTAAATTGCAGATTAAAGGTGGTGCGGCAAATCCATCGCCGCCTGTAGGACCCGCTTTGGGTTCTAAAGGTATCAATATTATGGAGTTTTGCAAACAGTTTAATGCCCGAACTCAAGACAAGGCAGGTAAAGTTTTACCTGTTGTCATTACTTATTATGCAGACAAATCGTTTGATTTTGTAGTAAAAACGCCTCCTGTGGCAGTTCAACTTTTGGAACTGACAAAGGTAAAAAGCGGCTCGGCAGAGCCAAACCGCAAAAAAGTGGCGTCGGTTACGTGGGAGCAGGTGCAAACTATTGCTAACGACAAAATGGTCGATTTGAATTGTTTTGATGTCGCAGCGGCTATGAAAATGGTAGCCGGAACAGCGCGCAGCATGGGTATCACAGTAAAAGGTGATTTTCCGAGTTAATAATTTTTATAAATCAATTTTAAGAAAATGAGTAAATTAACGAAAAATCAGAAATTGGCTTTGGAAAAAATTGAACCCGGGAAAACTTATACGCTCAAAGAAGCAGCATCGTTGGTTAAAGAAATTACAACCACAAAATTTGATGCTTCGGTAGATATTGATGTGCGTTTGGGTGTCGACCCCCGTAAAGCAAACCAAATGGTACGCGGCGTTGTGTCGCTGCCAAATGGAACGGGCAAACAGGTAAGGGTTCTCGCATTATGTAATCCCGACCAGGAAGCAGCTGCAAAAGAAGCAGGTGCAGATTATGTTGGGTTAGACGAGTATATTGAAAAAATAAAGGGCGGTTGGACTGATATTGACGTTATCATTACCCAACCTGCAATAATGGGAAAATTAGGTGCTTTAGGGCGCGTGCTTGGTCCTCGCGGGCTGATGCCGAACCCAAAAAGCGGTACGGTTACGCAAGATGTTGCAAAAGCGGTAAAAGAAGTAAAACAGGGCAAAATCGACTTTAAAGTTGATAAAGCAGGTATTGTGCATACTTCAATAGGCAAGGTTTCTTTTTCTTCTGAAAAAATTACTGAAAATGCCAAAGAATTTATCGCTACAATAATCAAACTCAAACCTACAGCGGCAAAAGGCACTTATATCAAAAGTATTTATCTCTCAAGCACGATGAGCAAAGGTTTGAAAATTGACCCTAAATCTGTTGAAGATTAAATTTTAATAAAAGTATGAAAAAAGAAGATAAAGGAATAATAATTAATCAGTTAGGAAATTCTTTACAGGAATATTCGCACTTTTATTTGGCTGACATTGGCGGCTTAAACGCATCGCAAACAAGCGACCTGCGCCGCGAATGTAACAAAAAAGAGATAAAACTTTTGGTTGTAAAGAATACGTTGCTCCACAAAGCGCTAGAAAATTCACAAATTGATTTCAGCGAATTGTACGATACTCTCAAAGGCGAAACATCGCTTATGCTTACCAACACAGGTAACGCTCCTGCAAAACTTATAAAAGAGTTTAGCAAAAAGAACAAAAAACCTGTTTTGAAAGCCGCTTATGTTGAAGAAAGTTTCTACATCGGCGAAAATCAACTTGAGACGCTTATTAATATCAAGAGCAAAAACGAACTTATCGGCGATGTCATTGCATTGTTGCAGTCGCCTGCTAAAAATGTTATTTCAGCCCTTCAATCTGGCGGAAATACAATTCACGGAGTACTCAAAACCCTCGGTGAAAGATAATTATCTTTTAATAAATTAATAATAAATAAAATATAAAATAAAAATAAAATGGCAGATTTGAAATCTTTTGCAGAACAATTGGTTAATTTAACCGTAAAAGAAGTTAATGAATTAGCGCAAATTTTGAAAGACGAATACGGAATTGAACCCGCAGCCGCTGCGGTAGCAGTTGCAGCAGGTCCTGTTGCAAGTGCAGCAGACGCGCCAGCCGAAAAAACATCGTTTGACGTACTTTTGAAAGCAGCAGGCGCTCAAAAACTTGCTATAGTAAAATTGGTTAAAGAATTGACCGGTCTTGGACTTAAAGAAGCCAAAGACCTCGTTGATGCTGCACCTTCGGTAATTAAAGAAGGAGTAGCAAAAGACGAAGCCGAAGCCCTGAAAAAATCGCTTGAAGAAGGCGGGGCGGAAGTTGAACTTAAATAAAACTACCTGATTATCAGGTATTTGGTTTAGTGTCCTGCATAGAAAGCGGACGCTAAACCTTTTTGCGTATTAAAAATAAATAAGGTTCGATTGAACATAAAATATTTAACACATTTTTTTAGAATGTCTTCAAACAGCAACAATAATCAACGAATCAGTTTTGCCTCCATAAAAAATCGAATGGATTATCCCGATTTTTTGGAAGTGCAATTAAAATCGTTTCAGGAGTTTTTCCGAATGGATACATCGCCCGAAGAACGAAAAAAGGAAGGTCTTTATAAGGTATTCCAAGAAAATTTCCCGATTTCGGACACGCGCAACAATTTTATACTCGAATTTTTGGATTATAATATTGACCCGCCGCGTTATTCAATTGAGGAATGTTTGGAACGCGGATTGACCTATGCCGTGCCTCTGAAAGCAAAACTAAAATTGTATTGCACCGACGACGATCACGAAGATTTCGACACCGTAATTCAAGACGTTTATCTTGGCTCAATTCCATATATGACGCCAAAAGGAACGTTTGTAATCAACGGGGCTGAAAGGGTGATAGTGTCGCAGTTGCACCGCTCACCCGGCGTGTTTTTTGGGCAAAGCATGCACGCCAACGGTATTAAACTATATTCTGCGCGTATTATTCCATTTCGCGGCTCGTGGATGGAATTTGCTACCGACATCAACAACGTGATGTACGCTTACATCGACAGAAAGAAGAAATTGCCCGTTACAACTTTGTTGCGTGCTATCGGTTTCGAGAGCGACAAAGATATTCTCGAAATTTTTGACCTTGCCGAAGAGGTAAAAGTCAATAAATCGAATCTGAAAAAATATGTTGGCAAAACCCTTGCCGCCCGCGTGCTCAAATCGTGGAATGAGGATTTTGTTGATGAAGATACGGGAGAAGTAGTTACCATAGAACGTAATGAGGTAATTATTGACCGTGAAACCGTGCTTGAAAACAAGCACATTGACGATATTGTTGAAAGTGGCGCACAAAATATTTTGATACATAAAGAAGATGTAAATCAAAGCGACTATGCAATTATTTACAATACTTTGCAAAAAGACCCTTCAAATTCTGAAAAGGAAGCGGTTTTGTATATCTATCGCCAATTGCGCAACGCAGAGCCTGCCGACGATTCGGCGGCGCGCGAAGTGATTACAAATCTTTTCTTCTCCGAAAAACGTTACGATTTGGGAGAAGTTGGGCGTTACCGCATCAACAGAAAACTTAACCTGACAACCTCAATGGACGTTAAGGTGCTTACCAAAGAAGATATTATTGAAATTATAAAATATCTTATTGAATTAATTAATTCAAAAGCGATTGTCGATGATATTGACCATTTGAGCAACCGCCGCGTGCGCACTGTTGGCGAACAACTTTTCAATCAGTTTGGCGTTGGATTTGCGCGTATGGCGCGTACAATCCGCGAACGTATGAATGTGCGTGATAATGAAGTATTTACACCTATTGATTTGATTAATGCAAAAAGTTTGTCAAGCGTTATCAATTCATTTTTTGGAACAAATGCGTTGTCGCAGTTTATGGACCAGCAGAATCCGCTTGCTGAAATTACGCACAAACGGCGTCTTTCGGCTTTGGGACCCGGCGGTTTGAGCCGCGAACGCGCGGGATTTGAAGTGCGGGACGTGCATTATACGCACTACGGACGACTTTGCCCCATTGAAACGCCTGAAGGACCAAATATCGGGTTGATTTCATCGCTTTGTATTTATGCTAAAATAAATGAATTAGGCTTTATTGAAACGCCTTACCGCAAAGTTGCAGAAGGCATTGTAGATGTTTCTACCAAAGGAATAGAATATTATACAGCCGAAGAAGAAGAAGCGCTCACTGTGGCTCAGGGAAATGCGCCTTTGGACGACAACGGGAAATTTATTCGTTCAAAAGTAAAATCGCGCCGCGAGGC
>WRGS01000153.1 GCA_009787075.1 Paludibacter sp. | reverse complement strand
CGGCGTGTGATTGTTCAAAACGTTAATCAGCAGAGCCACAATGCCTTTAACAAGCACTGCATCGCTTTGCCCTGAAAAAATCACGCAACCATTTTCCAACTCAGCATTGAGCCAAACTCGGCTTTGGCAGCCTTCAATTATGTTTTCTGGCTTTTTGTATTTTTCGTCCATCGGCGGCAAAGCGTTGCCATAGTCAATAAGCAGCGAATAACGGTCGAGCCAATCGTCGAACTGGTTAAATTCTTCAATTATTTCGTCTTGTATTTCGTTGATAGTCATATAATTATATATTTCAAAATATTTTTTTTTAAAATTACGAAAGCATTTTTACCGCTTTTTTGAGCGCGGCAATAAAAAAATCAATTTCTTCAAAAGTATTGTAAAACGCAAACGAAGCGCGTACCGTTCCTGCAATTTTGTAAAAATCCATCAAAGGTTGAGCGCAATGATGCCCTGTACGCACAGCAACTCCTTGCTGGTCGAGCAGAACGCCGATGTCGTAATGATGAATTTTGCCAACATTGAACGACAAAACCGCCGATTTTTCTTTGGAATTTCCATAAATTTTTACTTCGGGAATTTCAAGAATTTTTTCGGTTGCATATTTCAAAAGTTCGTTTTCGTATTGCTCAATTTGCTCAATACCAATGGTTTGCACATATTTCAAAGCCGCAGCAAAAGCCGTTGAGCCGATAAAATCGGGCGTACCTGCCTCAAATTTGAACGGCAAACCGCTGTAAGTGGTTTTTTCAAAAGTAACTTTTGAAATCATCTCTCCCCCACCCTGATACGGCGGCATTTGTTCCAAAAATTTTTCTTTGCCAAACAAAATGCCAATCCCTGTGGGTCCGTAAATTTTATGCGCCGAAAAAACGTAAAAATCTGCATCTAATCCGCTAACATTGAGCGAAATATGCGGAATTGCCTGCGCGCCGTCGAGCAAAACGGGAATACATCTTTCGTGCGCAATTTCTACAATTTTTTTTACATTATTTATAGTTCCCAAAACATTGGAAACGTGCGCAACTGCAACAATTTTTGTTTTTTCATTTAAAATATTTTTCAAATAATTCAAATCCAATTCCCCTTGCTCTGAAATTGGTATTACATTGATTTTCAATTTTTTACGTTCTGCCAAAAGTTGCCATGGAACGATATTTGAATGATGTTCCATTTGAGAAAGCACAATTTCATCGCCCTGCGAACAAAATTTTTCACCAAAAGAAGTTGCCGCCAGATTAATGGCTTCGGTTGTCCCCCGGGTGAAAATTATTTCATTAGAATTTTTTGCGCCGATAAAATCTGCAATTTCCTGCCGCGCCTGTTCGTGCGCCTCAGTGGCTTTCTGGCTCAAAAAATGCACGCCGCGATGAATATTTGCATTGGCGTTATAATAATGACTGACTATGGTATTTACCACATTTACAGGTTTTTGCGTGGTTGCTGCATTATCTAAATACACCAAAGGCTTCCCGTGAATTTTTTCATTTAAAATTGGAAAATCAGCGCGCAAACGAAGTATATCCTCTTGAGTAAGCATTTTTTCATTTCCTTAATCTGTCAATTTCCTACTATTGTATTCGTATTTTTAATACTTTATACTTTAAAAAAATTTTTACAAAAGTATCAAAAAAATATCATACTGAAAAAGACGGTTTGTTTTTTTATAAAAACAATACATTTTTTCACATTTTGCCCAAAAACCGCACAAAAATTCCCATTTTCAGGGCAACAACTTACCAAAAAACATATTATCTTTGTAAAATAAATTGACATTCAATAATTGAAATTATTCACTACATAGAAAATTCTCTTATACTTTTCCTAAAAATTCTGCTACTTTTGCCGCTGCATTTTCGCCGTCCATTGCCGAAGATGTTATTCCGCCTGCATATCCCGCGCCTTCACCGCAAGGGAAAAGTCCTTGAACTTCAATATGTTGCATAGTTTCTTTATCGCGCAAAATACGCACAGGCGATGATGTTCGGCTCTCTACACCAACCACAACCGCATCATTTGTTAAAAATCCGCGCATACGGCGGTCAAAAATCATAAAACCTTTTTGCAAACGGATTGAAATGCTTTTGGGCAACCAAAAATGCAAAGGAGAAGAAATTAATCCGGGCAAATATGACGATTTTGGCAAAGAGGCTGACAGTTTGCCTGTTACGAAATCTGTAACGCGCTGTGCCGGAGCAGTTTGACCTTTACCGCCATTGTTTGTAAATGCGAGATTTTCAAGATATTGCTGAAAACGCAAACCTGCAAATGCGCCATATTTTTGAAATTGTTCCGGCACATCTTCTGGGCGAATTTCCACCACAATTCCCGAATTTGCAAAAGGCGAATTACGCTTTGCCACCGACATTCCATTGACAACGATTTGATTTTCTGCACTTACCGCAGGTACAATATGTCCGCCTGGGCACATACAAAAAGAATAAACGCCGCGTTCGTCAATTTGCGTTGTCAGAGTGTAGGAAGCCGGCGGCAAAAAGTTTGTTTTTATAAGCGAATGATATTGAATTGTATCAATAAGCGTCTGTGAATGCTCCACACGCACGCCCATTGCAAAACCCGCCGCCTGAAGCGCGAGATTTTTTTTCTGCAAAAGTTCGTAAATATCGCGCGCCGAATGACCTGTTGCCAAAATCAATGCTTTTGCTTTAAATTCCTTACCATCAGCGGTTTGGCAACCAGCAATTTTATTGTTTTTTATTAAAATATCGGTAAGTTTTGTGTTGTAATGCACTTCTCCGCCATATTTTAATATTGTATTCATCAGATTTTCAATAATATCCGGCAGTTTATCAGAACCGATATGCGGGTGTGCATCATACAAAACGTTTTCGTTTGCGCCGTTGAGGTGAAAAATTTCCAAAATGCGCGAAATATTTCCTTTTTTGGTTGAGCGCGTGTGCAGTTTTCCATCGGAGAACGCGCCTGCGCCGCCTTGCCCAAAGCAATAATTTGAAAGCGGGTTAAGCGCCTCATTTCTATTGATTTGTGCAATGTCCTTTTTGCGTTGATGAACATCTTTTCCCTGTTCGATAATGATTGGTTTAAGCCCAAGTTCTATCAGCCGCAGCGCAGCAAAAATTCCCGCAGGACCCGCACCGATAATTATCACAGGCAGTTGATTTTCAACATTTTGATATTTAAATTCATTTGTAATCAAAGGCATCGGTTTTTGTTTGCCAAAATAAATAATGGCTGAAACATTGATTTTCGTTTCCTGCTTTCGTGCGTCTATCGACCGCTTTAAAATGCGGATTCCTGAAATATCATTTTTGTTTATTTTAAGATAAGCCGCTATAAAATTTTTTGTAAGTTCTTCATTATAGGCGCTTTCGGGCGGAATATTAACTTGGATTTGTTTTGGCATAAAAAGATTTCAAAAAATCAAAATTTTAAAAAATTAAATATTATTCTTAGAGTTTGGCATTAAAAAATTGCAATTAATAATCAACTTATTCTATTTCAAGTCCTAAAGTTTGTTGCAATTTTGCAAGCGCGGGATTTTCTGCAGCCCACGCTTTGAAATGTTCTTCGGGCGAGATACTGCGCTGAATTTCTGCATTTTCATTTACTTTTATATTAAACTTCAGATTGGAAACTTCAAGTTTTTTTTCTAAAAAAATTAAAATTGAAGTTTTCAGGGCTGTAAATTCTTTTTCTAAAAGTTGATTTGAAACTGTAATTTCAAATTCGTTTTCGGCAGTTAAACATGGTGTTGTTGAATCAATAGAATTCACAATTCGCACTTCTTTGGGGATTGTTTGAGCAAATTCTTTCCAAGCAGCCGCAAGATTTTCGTTTGTTATTGATTTGTTTTTAACTTCTTTAATTTCAACAATTTGTGCAGGTTGAGGTGGCGGAATCGTTTCAATTTTTTCTGATGGCGGTGTATTTGCATTGATAGAAATACCCAAAGGGCGCGTTTGATTTTCGGTTGATTTTGGCGGCTGCGGTACAACAGCGGCAACCGTATTCTGTTGTGTTATTTGCTGTTGTACAATCGGTTTTAATTCAGGAGTGGTAAGTTCATTCAACTGCTTTTTTTTTTCATCAAGCAACTGACAGATTTTTATCAAAGCAAGTTCAACCAAAAGCCGTTTGTTGCGGCTTTCGCGATAAGCCAAATCACATTCATTGCTGATATTGAGTGCATTAACCAAAAACAAAGCGGGCGTTTGCTGCGCTTGCGTTTTGTATTTTTCGCCAATTTCAGTTCCAACATCAAGCAATTGAATAGTTTGCGCATCTTTGCTCACCAGCAAATCGCGGAAATGAGTAGAAAGTCCTGTTATAAAATGATTTCCATCAAAACCTTTATTAAGTATCTCATTGAAAAGCAATAAAGCAGCCGAAATATCGCATTGCAAAAACGCATCTGTCAGTCGGAAATAATATTCATAATCAAGCACATTAAGATTTTCGATAACTCCCTGATATGTAATGTTATTGCCGTTGAAACTTACAATCTGGTCGAAAATTGATAGCGCATCGCGCATTCCGCCGTCCGATTTTTGCGCAATAACATTCAGCGCATTAGGGTCGGCTGTTATATGCTCCTTATTTGCAACAAATTGCAAATATTCAACCGTGTCTTTTATCGAAATTCTGTTGAAGTCAAAAATCTGACAACGCGAGAGAATTGTTGGAATAATTTTGTGCTTTTCGGTTGTAGCAAGAATGAACTTTGCATAAGCGGGCGGCTCTTCAAGGGTTTTCAGAAATGCGTTGAACGCTTCTTTGGACAACATGTGAACTTCGTCGATAATATAAACCTTGTATTTTCCTATTTGCGGCGGAATGCGCACTTCGTTTGTCAGCGCACGAATATCATCAACGCCATTGTTTGAGGCGGCATCAAGTTCGTGAATATTGAACGAACGGTTTTCGTTAAAACTTTTGCACGATTCGCACTCATTGCACGCTTCAAAGTCGGCTGTGGGGTGAAAACAGTTTATCGTTTTTGCAAAAATACGCGCACAAGTAGTTTTACCCACTCCACGCGGACCGCAAAACAAATATGCCTGCGCCAAACGATTACTTTTTATTGAATTTTTCAAGGTTTCGGTAAGCGCATTTTGCCCGATTACCGAATTGAAAGTTGATGGTCTGTATTTACGTGCCGAAACTATAAAGTCGCTCATATATTAATTTCAAAATTTATTCTTAAAATCAGGCACAAAATTATTGTTTTTTTTCAAAAGCAGCAAAAATTCTGTTAAATCTTTTTTGTTAGGATATAATTAAAAATGTTAAATTAATATAGCGGGACGGACGAGGAAATCTTTTATTTTTGTTTCTTCTAAAATCGATAACTTCCTTTTCCAACTTTGAGCCAATCCAAAAACCGCTCAATGTTTTCGTCAAAAGTGTATTTTTTGGTTAAAGGATTTCCATTATTATCTAAAATTACATAAAAAGGCTGAGCGTTTGCGCCAAATTTCATTCGTTGCAAATAACTCCATTTGTCGCCTATGGTTTTTATTTTTACTGTTTTATCATTTTCGGTAACTTCGTAAGGCTCAGCGAGAGGTGTTTTATCGTCAACCCACAAACTTATAAGCACAAAATCGTTTTCAAGTAAATTTTTCACGCGCGGGTCAATCCAAACAGAGGCTTCCATTTTACGACAATTTACGCAACCAAAACCTGTAAAATCTATCACAACAGGCTTTTTCTGTTCTATGGCATACGTCATTCCCAAATCGTAATCAGTAAATTGCGCGTGCGTTTCCGCGCCTTTGTAAAGATTAAAATCCTGCGTGCGCAACGGCGGCGGAAACGCGCTTATAGCCGTAAGCGGCGCACCCCAAAGTCCTGGCAACATATAAAGTGCAAAAGCAAGCGAAATCATTCCTGAAAAAAGTCCGAAAATGGAAGTATGCTTGCGTTCGCTGTCGTGCGCAAAACGGATTTTTCCCAAAAGATAAAATCCCAAAAGCGCGAAAATCACAATCCAGAGAGCGATAAACGTTTCACGGTCGAGTATTCGCCAATTGTACGCCAAATCGGCTACGGAAAGGAATTTCAACGCGAAAGCAAGTTCTATAAATGCCAGAACAACTTTTACTGTATTGAGCCAGCCGCCCGATTTGGGCATATTTTTGAGCAAACTTGGGAAAAAGGCGAAAAACGTGAATGGAATTGCCAGCGCAATGGCAAAACCCAACATTCCTATCGCAGGCGCGAGAATATCGCCTGTTGTGCAAAGTGAAGCGAGCAGCCCGCCGATAATCGGTCCCGTACAGGAAAACGAAACTAACGAGAGAACGCCAGCCATCATCAAAATTCCCAAAAAACCTGCTGTATTTTCTGCTTTGGCATCTAATTTGGTTGTCCAAGACGAAGGCAAAGTGATTTCAAACGCGCCTAAAAACGAAATTGCAAAAACCACAAGCAGCAAAAACAGAAAAATATTTAATTGCCAACTTGTACTTATTGCATTTAAAGCATTTCCGCCAAAAATTGCCGTAATTATCAATCCCGGAGCCACATAAATAATGATAATCGACAGACCGTAAAAAATTGCATCACGCAATCCGCGTTTTTTGTCGCCGCTGCGTTTGAGGAAATAACTTACTGTCATTGGAATAACAGGCCACACGCAAGGGGTAAAAAGAGCCAAAAATCCTGCAAAAAATCCAAATAAAAATATCCACAATAACGAATTATTCGTTTCTTCAAACGCTTTTAATTCGCTGATTACAGGTTTCCACAAATTTTGATTCTCATTTATTCTAACAATAGAAACAGTATCAATTATTGCCGCCTGTGCGTTATTAGCAGGAATGACTTCTACAATTTCTTCTTCAATTATTTCATTTTCGGCACTTTGCGCCGATTTTGGAAAAGCGGAAGCATCAAGATTTTTTATTTCAAAATTATAATCTGTCGGCGGGAGGCAACTTTGGTCATTGCAGGTCATATAATGTATATTTCCCTTAATTTCAACTTTTTGCGCATCATTAAAAGAAATTTTTTGCACAAAAACCGCACGTGAATTGTACCAGCGCAATTCCATTTCAAAATTCGGGTCGTATTCCTTTTGCAAAGTGGATTTTGGCTGAATTGCTCCTGCAAGTTTTGCATTTTTTACGCTTGTAAAATGGAAAGTTGTCGGCGCGGGACCATTTTCCGCCAAATCGGTTGCATAAACATGCCAGCCCTTGTCTATTTGGGCTGTAAATGTGATTTCGGCAGTTGTCGAACTTGTAACTTTTGTTGTGCTTGTCCATTTTACAGGTTCAAGTATTTGACAATGAGCCGATAAGGCAAAAATTAATGTTATAAAAAAT
>WRGS01000152.1 GCA_009787075.1 Paludibacter sp. | reverse complement strand
TTTTATAAGCGAGGATTTGGATAGGCAACAGGGGAACAGGTTATTTGGAATGTTTTTTCACAAATTTCAATGCGCACCAATTTGCATTTTGTTTTGTTTCTGCAAGTTGCAAGTTTACGTTTTCAGCAGCAGTTGTTAGCAACGGAACATCTTCGGCGTAAAAACCGCTTAGAAAAAGCAGCCCGTTCGCGTTCAAACATTGGACGTAAATCTGCATATCGGCAAGCAGAATATTACGGTTAATATTTGCCAAAATAATATCAAAATGTCTGTTTTTCAACACATTGGAATCGCCTTGCAAAACTTCAACATTTTCAATATTATTAATCAAAATATTTTCCTTCGCATTTTCCACGCACCAAGTATCAATATCAACCGCAAGGCAACTTTTTGCTTGGCGCATCATTGCCAAAATAGCGAGTACAGCCGTTCCGCAACCCATATCAAGCACCTGTTTATCAGCAATTTGCGTTTCCAAAATAAAATCCAACATCAACCGCGTAGTTGCATGATGACCTGTGCCAAAAGCCATTTTCGGATTTATTGTAATATCATATTTTGCATGCGGAATATTTTGATGAAAACTGCTATGTATCACATATTTATCGCCAGAAATAATCGGCTGAAAATAATTTTTTTCCCATTCTTCGTTCCAATTTTTATTTTCAATTATTTGAATTTGAAAATCCGAAAAATCGGCAAAAACAAAATCTTTCAACGTATTTTTAAGTTTATTTTCAGAAAAATTATTTTCCGCAATAAACGCGCTGAAATTTTTCTCATCGTCCGAAAAACTTTCACAGCCTATTTTACTCAATGTATCTGCCAGCAAATCAAATAAATACGGCTCTATGTTCTTTTTGCCGAATCTTATTTCAATGTAATTTGTTTTCATTTCACTTAAATTTTTATTTTAAAGATAAAATTTATATTTTTTAAAATTATTCTAAAAATCTTATCGCCAACCACGTCATTCCGCTAACTCCATAATACAAAGCGTTTTGGTCAATTTGAAAAGTCGCGCTGTGAAGTTCGCCGCTGTCGGCATTTTCCTCGCCGCGCACGCCAAAACGGAAAAAAGTTGCGGGCAATCGCTGTGAGAAAAATCCAAAGTCTTCTGCGGTCAATCGCACTTCCAAATCTTTAACATTTTCTTTGCCAATCAATTCTTGGGCGAAATCTCGCGCTTTTTGGCTGATTGTCAAATTGTTATCAACGCAAGGGTAACCATCGGGCATATCAATTTCGGCAAGGCAACCAAATGCGGCGGCAGTTTGATTTATAATTCTGCGAATATGCGTTTTTGCAGTTTTGCGCCATTCTTCGTCAAATGTACGGAATGTTCCCGCAAGTTGTACTTCGTTGGGAATCAGGTTTGTAGCGCCGTTTGCAATAAATTTTCCAAAAGATAAAACCATCGGCACAAGCGGATGGCAAAGTCGGCTTTTGACTTGTTGCAATGCCGCAAGCGTTTGCGCTGCAGCAAGCACCGTGTCGTTAATTTTGTGCGGCAAAGCGGCGTGTCCGCCTTTTCCTGTTATTTTCACGTGAATTTCATCGGCGGAAGCCATAATTCGCCCTGCGCCAAAAGCCAAAGTCCCTGTCGGATAATCAATTGAAACGTGTTGAGCAATAATAAGTTGCGGCGTTTCATCGTCAAAAATTCCTTCATCGAGCATTAATTTTGCACCACCGGGCGATTTTTCTTCGCCGGGTTGAAAAACAAGCAAAATTTTCCCTGAAAAATCATTTTTCAATTCGTTTAAAATTTCTGCAACTGCAAGCAAACACGCAACATGCGCATCGTGTCCGCAAGCATGCATAACGCCGTAATTTGTTGATTTACAATTGATTGTTGTTTGTTCCTGCACAGGCAGTGCGTCCATATCGGCACGCAGAGCAATAGTTTTTCCGCCGCTTTGTCCTTCAATTTTTGCCAAAATTCCTGTATCGGCAATGCCCGCACGAAACGGAATATTCATTCTAATTAATTGATTTTGAATATATTCCGATGTTTTAAACTCTTGATACGACAGTTCGGGATGCGCGTGCAAAAAGCGATAATGCGTGCATGCTGTTTCAAAATATTTTTTTGAAAGATTTTTAATTGTTTGACTTTCAATCATTTTATTTCCATTTTACGTTTTTAAAAAACAATCCGTAAATCGCTGTAATACAAATATATACAGGATAAATCAATGATAACAAAAAAGCGTTGAGTGCGATATTTTTTATTTTGAAAAAAACTTTTATTTTGTTTATAAAAATTATATCTGTTAAATATTTTATTAAAAAAATTGATAAAAAAATTGCAAAATATTTTACTGCAAAAAATCCCAAAACAAAAGTTGTAATTTGAGACAAAGAAATCAGAAAAACCGTTAATGCAGTGCAAACAAGTAATTTATCAGAATATGCGCTTGCTTTGCCTGCCCAGCGGCTGCGCTGACGAAAAAAATCATGCAAATTTTCACACGCATTTGTTTGAATTACAGCATCTTGTGATTTCACAAAACGTATTTTTCCGCCCGCCCGTTTTACACTTTCGAGCAAAAAAACATCATCGCCCGACTGCTTCAAAAATTGCAAATCGTTTTGCGAACGTAGATATATTTCTTTTTTAAACGCCATATTCGCAGCATTGCACATAATCGGGCTTCCTCCACCAACTGCACCAGCGCCTGAAGCCACAAGCGAAATAAATTCAAGTTGCTGAATATCAGAGAAATATAAATCATTCGCACGCATAAACACAGGCAAAATCAGCAAATCGCAATCGTTTTCCGCCTGAAAATGCCTTACTGTTTCTACCCATTTTTCATTTGCGGCGCAATCGGCATCAGTTGTTAAAATTATATCCCCATTCGCAGAATTAATTGCCTGATTTACAGCAAATTTCTTTCCTGAATTTTTTGCGTCTAAAATTATCATTTTTTTGAAAAAATTATGAAATTTTTCAATTTCAGCCAAAGTATTATCTTGCGAATTATCATTTATTATTATTAATTCAAAATTTTTATCAGATTGATTTACAAGAGATTGCAAAAGATTAGCAATATTTTTCTCTTCATTTTTTGCAGCGACAACAACGCTTATACTCGGCAACTTATTTTTCAAATTTTTATTGTGATTTTCAAAATAAGGAATATTCGCCCAGCCTTTTATAAAAAAAACGACAAGAGCGAGATATGCAATGCAAAGTGTTGATATTAAGATTGTTATAGTTATCATTTTAAAATTTCGAGTTTTGCAAATTTCAACAGTAAGGTTTTTTTGCCTTTATCGCCAAAATCAATTTCCACTTTTTCGTTGCCGTTTTCTTTTGTGCAACCAAGCACTTTTCCTACTCCAAAAATGGAATGTTTGACAAAAATTCCCGTTTTAAAATCGGTTTCAATGGCAACTGTAGCGGCTGACGAAAAATCTGTTTTCAATGGTTTTAAATTTTTTATTTCTGTTTTATCTTTTTGAAAAACAGGCGTTTGGCGGCGGTACGATTCAAAACTTTCGCGCTCTGTACTCCAATCTGTTTTACGGAAAATGTTTTTAGTAAAATTTTTATCAAAATTTTCTTCTTCTGACAAGTCAAGATATTGACTGTCAATATCTTTGATAAAACGCGAAGGATTACAAAAATTGGTTTGTCCGTTGCGGAAACGCGACTTTGCATAACTGATAATGCAATGTTCTTCGGCGCGTGTGAGCGCAACGTAAAACAGGCGGCGTTCTTCCTCCAGCTGCTTGGGCTCAACATACGAATAGGCTGACGGAAACAAATCTTCTTCCATTCCAACAATAAATACAACTTTAAATTCCAGCCCTTTAGCTGCGTGTACAGTCATAAGTGTAACTTTCGATTTTTTGTCGTTTTGATTTTCGTCCTGATCGGTAATGAGCGCAATTTCCGACAAAAAATCACTCAAAAGCGCGGTTTCTGTGCTTTCGCTGGCTTTCTGTTCGCAAAATTCGTGAACGGCTTTAATAAATTCTTCTACATTTTCGCGGCGGCTCAAATTTTCGGGCGTTGGCGCGGCATAAGTGTCTGCAATCAGTTCTGTTTGTGTAATTATCTGATTAACAATTTCGTATGCGTTTTCTGTTTCTGTTTTTTGCCCCAAAAAATCAATCAAATCACGAAATTTTGCAAGTTTGGTCGCTGTACCTGCATTAACAGGCAAATTGTAATGCAAAACATCGTTTATGATTTCCCACATTGTAACATTATGAGTAGCAGCGCATTGAGAAATTTTTTCGATTGTCGTTTCTCCAATTCCACGCGCAGGAAAATTGATAATCCGTTTTAACGCCTCCTCGTCATTTTTATTGCAAATTATTCTGCAATAAGCAATTACATCTTTTATTTCTTTTCGTTGATAAAACGACAACCCGCCATAAATTCGATATGGAATTACCGCTTTGCGCATTGCTTCTTCAAGTACGCGGCTTTGCGCATTGGTGCGGTAAAGCACAGCAATTTCTTCATAATCAATCTTTTGACTATCGTGAAAATTACGAATTTTATTTGCAACCAAAGTTCCTTCTTCCAAATCGGTATGCACGCTGACAACTTTTACAGGATTTCCTTTTTCTTTTTGCGAAAAAACATTTTTTTCAATGCGGTTTTTATTCTTTTTAATCAAACTGTTCGCTGCATCAACAATATTTTGCGTAGAACGGTAATTTTGTTCAAGTTTGAAAATTTTTGCCGAAGAATAATTGCTCTTAAATTGCAAAATATTATCAATATTTGCTCCGCGAAACGAATAAATGCTTTGTGCATCATCGCCTACAACGCAAATGTGTTCGTGATTTTCAGCTAATTTCTTTACAATCATATATTGCGCAAAATTCGTATCCTGATATTCATCAACCAAAATATATCTAAAAAACTGCTGAAATTTTGCCAAAACATCGGGAAACGAGCGGAAAAGTACATTTGTATTCAGCAGCAAATCGTCAAAATCCATAGCATCCGCTTGCTTGCAACGCGCCGAATAAATTTTATAAATTTCTGATATTAAAGGCATTCGGATAGAAGAATCATATTTTAAATTATCCAAAGAAGCAGAATAAGCGGCGGCGGTAATCAAATTATTTTTTGCATAAGAAATGCGCGAATGAACAAGGGCGGGTTTGTAATCTTTGTCGCTGATTTTCAGTTCTTTAATAATTGTTTTAATCAAGTTTTTTGAATCGGAACCGTCGTAAATTGAAAAATTTTTGGTATAACCGAGTTTGTCGGCTTCGCTGCGCAGCATACGTGCAAAAATGCTGTGAAAAGTGCCCATCATCAAGTAACGGGCGCGTTTTTCGCCGACAAGCGCGGCAATGCGGCTTTTCATTTCGCGAGCCGCTTTGTTGGTAAAAGTCAATGCCATAATTGAAGCGGGCGAATAGCCGCTTTCCATCAAAAACGCGATTTTGTATGTCAGAACGCGCGTTTTGCCTGAGCCTGCGCCCGCAATAATCAACTGTGCGCCATCGCAATATTCCACCGCTGCCCGCTGACTTTGGTTAAGTTCGTTCAAAAAATCCAATTTCATTATTCTGATTTTATCCTTTCATTAAAAAGCCCGCTATGGCGGTTGTCCAACTTCTTGGCATTAAGCGGATTGCGCCTACCATTGCTTTGTTCCACCAGCAAGGAATAACTGTTGCTTTGCCTTTTAACATTGCTTTGTAAGCAACTTTGGCAACATAAGCAGCCGAAGGTAATTTTATTTTTTTCAAATATTTGGAATTTTCCATTTCGGAAACTTTCCAAAACTGACTGTCGGTAGGACCGGGGCAAACGGCTGTAACCGTAACGCCCGATTTTTTTACTTCACGGGCAATGGCATTGCTCAAACTCAAAACGTAACTTTTTGTAGCGCAATAAGTTGCCATATACGGACCAGACATATACGCGGCAACCGATGCTGTATTTAAAATTTTTCCGCTGCCGCGTTTAATCATTTCCGGCAAAAAAAGCAGCATTAAATCGGTTAAAGCCCTGATATTTAGTGAAATCATATCATCAATTTTTGCACGGTCGGCATCGGCAAAAGCGTGATTATCGCCAAAACCTGCATTATTTATTAAAAAATCAATTTGCAAACCTTGCTTAACAACTTCATTATAAACCTCTTGTGCGGCATTTGGTTGGGTAAGGTCTTTGCCGATTACCGCAACTTCAACGCCAAATTTTGATGAAAATTCTTCACTCAGTTCATTGAGTTTCTGCACATTACGCGCAACAAGCACAAGATTTCCGCCTGCGGCTGCGTGAATTTTTGCAAGTTCAAGCCCAATTCCGCTTGATGCGCCGCTAATTAATGCAGTTTGCCTTTTATCTGATTGATTCATAAACTCTCTTTTTTTTTATCAATTATCGAAACGCAAAAATACAAAAAACTTTTGAGGGCAAAAAAAATTCCACCTCATTATTTCAATGAAGTAGTTTTAATCAGTTGTTCCTTAAAAATTCTTTTCAGGCTGCCAAATAATAAAAATGCTGTAATTTTCCTATTATAATTTACCAAGTTTTGAATGTAAAAATACAAAATCCTGCGAAATTCTACAACTATTTTCTATTGTATTTATTGGTTTGATTGATTGTGCAGTAATCGGTTTTTAAGGAACGACTAATAATCAAAAAAATCAGGCACATATAGAATCAAATTTGATAAAAAAATTAAAAATATTTTGTCAAAAAGAAAAAAAATCTTACCTTTGCCGCTCAAAATTAAAACAATGCAGAATTGTCCTATGGTGTAACGGTAGCACTACAGATTCTGGTTCTGTCTGTCAGGGTTCGAATCCTTGTGGGACAACAGGTTAAACGCCTAATAGTCTGATAATTAAATTATTAGGCATTTTTATTTTTAAATTTGCACAACTTCATTTTTTGAAGAAACTATGTTTTGAAAGCGTTTTTGCGTTTTCCTCTTTTCCGAAAAACGTAATTAGATTTATGTTAAAACTCGCCCCGATTGTTCGGGGCGAGTGGTTTTTAGTTGTTTAAATATTTTCTTACCGCTTTTTCGGAGTGTTTAAGTGTATCAGGTACATTAGACAATGTGTAAGCTCGCCATCTTGGCAATAATTAACTGTTATGTTGCTCGCTTCTTGTAAATTTTACGGCAGGTAATATTACAATTCGATTGCAAATGAACAAAGAATTTTCAAATAAAATATCTGCGCGTCAATTTTTGTTGAGGCGCAGATATTTTTCGCTTTCTTATGTGTATATTTGTGTTTT
>WRGS01000151.1 GCA_009787075.1 Paludibacter sp. | reverse complement strand
ATAAAAATTATTAAGCAAAAGTTAGAAAATGGTAAAAATTTAACGCTTATTTCTAACAGAAGATTGGGAAAAACTGCATTAATTTACCGTATTTTTGAAGAATTTTATAAAGTGTTTTTAAAAAAATTTTATTTCACAACTTATATTTCAACATAGCAAAAGTGTTAATTCCTAATTGCGGATGCATTTCGGCGTTCAAATCGAAATGAAAATTGCTGAAACAAAAACCAACTCCCAAGCAACTTATCAGATAATCGTAGCCGTAAATTCCTAATTTTAAGCTAAATATATCTTTTAAATAATAATCGAATCCTGTGGCAAAACGATAATTAGCGTTCAACTCTTTGTCGATTTGCGTGCGCCACGCTACGCTTTTTGCAAAAAAATAGCGCGTGCCAAGCGAATAAACAGAAGGCAATTTCTTAACAGAAGTTTCTGTTTTTACATTTGTCAGAAAAGGATTAAATGCGTTAAATCCCACATTCATACGGTCGGATATTTTGATATTTGCGCCTATTTGCCCCAAAACTGCACCGCGATAACGATTTTCCTGCACAAAATAACTTGCAAAATAATTAAGTGAAACCCCAAGTGCAAATTTGCCGGAAAAATCACGTGCAAGGGCAACGCCAGCTAAAATATCGTGATAAATTGAATATCCAAAATGCGAAACTCCAATGCCAACATTCACTTTGCTTGTTGCAATGCCTGCTTGCGCAATTTTTGTAGATAATTCTTTAATGAAAAAACGATTTTCAAAAATTGCGCCAAATTCCGTTTTAGTCAAATAACCCAAATTTGCAGGATTGTGAAATGCCGACCATTGCCGCGCATCTGAAACCGATGTTTCGGCAATAGACGAAGAACCTGATATGGAATTTTCAAGTTGCGCCGCAGAAACGAGCGGAATAATTGCAAAAAACAAAATAAATATTTTTTTCATTTAAATTTTTCAAAAAGTAAATGGTAAATTTTTCAAAATTATTCGTCTATTTGTTTGTTTTAATCTTTCTAAAAAAGTTTCCCAATCAAAATTCCAAGGATCGGTTTTGCGGTCGGGCGCAATGTCGCTATGGCGCAAAATGTATCTTATATTGTATCGCTGCTTAATATTTGCCGCCAATTTTACTAACGATTCCATTTGTTCAGGCGTTGGGCTGCTGTAAATGCTTGTCATCAATTCAATTCCAATAGAACGTTCATTTGTACCGCGTGTTGTTCCGTCGGGAAAAATTCCTGCGCCTGCATGAAAAGCCACGTTTTGCTCGCCGACAAGCGAAAAAACATTGCCTTTTCGGTCAATAATATAATGTGCGCTAACGCCGTAAGCCCTATAAACCGAAATAATATTTTCAAGCAAAAAAGGCGCGCCGTCCCAATTATAATAAGTAGAATGAATAATTATTGCGTCTATTTGTCGGTTTTTTGCCTTGCGCTGTCCAAAATTTACTCTGCAATTATTGACAGCCAAAGTATCGGTTTGCGCCATAGCCGACAAAAAACCTGTAATCAACAATAAAAATATAAAATAAATGTGTTTCACTCTGCAAAAGTAAAATAAATAATTATTAAAACATATTTATTCTCTGTTTCATTTTAACTGTTTTTTATAAATGCAAAGATAATATTTATTTTATAAATTCTAAAATAAAATATCCTGTTTTTACATCATTGCAAACGCAGTGAAGCAATCCAAAATATTGATTTTAATAGATTGCTTCGGGCTATCGCCATAGCAATGACGTTTCTAAATGTTCCCTAATAATTATTTTAAAAACTTTTGAATTCCGATGTTTTGAAAATCCATTCAGGCGTAATAAGCGTTGAGTCGGTTTCGTTGAGTTCGTACCACGCTGCGAAATTCAAATTTTGCGAATTTTTTACAATATGAATGCTTTGGGCTGGCATATAACTTTGCGCTAAAAGAAAAATCTTTTTTCCTTGCGCATTTTGTGCAAGGTCTATAACAATCATTGCGTGTCCGGGCGAGCCGCCGCGTATAAAAACATCGCCCGCCTGCAAATCGGCATAGTTTTTTGTTTTCATTTGACGAGAAAGAGAAAGCGTTCCTGCATAATTGAACACAAAGAACAAATACGATTTGAAAGTTTTATAAGAATTGTCAGATACAGCGGTTTTTACCCATTCAGTTTTATTGCCCGCAACTTTTACTCTGTAACCCTCCGCCCAACGCAAATAACTGACAGCAAAGCCATTGGTAAGATTAAAATTAATTTCCGAATACTTTTTCTGTTTAAATAAATATTCCGCCCTCAACCTGATAATAGCATCGGCGCATTGCTGCAAATCCTGTTCGCCGATGTCAATATCTAAAACCGCAGCGTGAATCTGTAAAAATTTTTCATTTCCATTAAAATAAAAAACCTTTGAACCTGCGGGCTTGAGAGGAAAATTTTGCAAAAATGCTGCAAAAGAATTTTCTTCATATTGCCTGCGCACAAAACCATCAGGGACATTAAACCGCGTTTTGACAGTGTTTCCCTGCGGATTTATAATTTCTGTTTGAGAATTTTCCGTTGTTTTCTGCTGTGCGCACGAAATGCCTGAAACAAAACAGAATAATATTAGCAGTTTGCAGCAATTTTTCATTTTTTATAAAGCGTTTAATTTTGTCTGTAAAATATTAATAACGGATTTTTTTAATTTTTATTTCCAAATTATTTTTGTTTCGCTTATTAATTTTTCTTCATCGCGCATTTGCATAACAAAAATATTCGGCTATATTTCTTTTTTTATAATAAAAATCCGCTGACAAAAAAATGGCTTCAACTGTAAAATGAATTTCTGTTCGGTAAATTTATGATAAATTAAATTGTTAAATATCAAACATATCCAAAAAATATTCAATTTTTTATAAATATTATTTTCCGCTCATTTCCAACATTTTTTTTATTGGTTTAACCGCTTTTTTTCTAATATTTTCATCTAACACAATTTCTGGTTTTTCCGTCAAAAGACATTCATAAAGTTTTTCAAGCGTATTCAAACGCATAAAATTACACTCGTTGCAAGCGCAGGTAGAATCGTCGGGCGGAACGGGGATAAATTCCTTTTTAGGACTTTGTTTTTGCATTTGATGCAAAATGCCGCTTTCGGTAGCCACCAAAAACTGATTTTTTTCAGATTTTTCAGAATAATTTAAAAGTGCCTGAGTGCTGCCTATAAAATCGGCGACAAGTAAAATCGGCTTTTTACATTCAGGATGCGCAAGTATTTGAGCATCAAGATATTGACTTTTAAGTTTTAAAAGTTTTTCGAGCGAAAATTGTTCGTGAACGTGGCACGCGCCTTCCCAAAGCAACATTTTTCGTCCGGTTTGAGAATTTATATAATCGCCGAGATTTTTATCGGGCGCAAAAATAATTTTCTCATCTTTTGGCAAACTTTCCACAATTTTTTTAGCATTTGTAGAAGTAACAGTAATATCCGAAAGCGCCTTTACCGCAGCAGTAGTATTAACATAAGTTACAACAGTATGATTTGGATACGCTTTTATAAATTTTTCAAATTCTTCGGCTGAGCAACTGTCTGCAAGCGAACAACCTGCGTTTTCATCGGGAATTATTACTTTTTTGCGCGGATTAAGAATTTTCGCCGTTTCGCCCATAAAATACACTCCGCAAAGTACAATTATATCGGCTGCAGTTTTTTCTGCCTGCTGCGCAAGGGCTAAACTATCGCCAACAAAATCAGCAATATCCTGAATTTCAGGTATTTGATAATAATGCGCCATAATAACGGCATTTTTTTCTTTGCGCAGGCGGTTTATTTTAGAAATCAAAAATTTTTTATCCATAATTACAAAACTTTTCAACAAACATTATATTATTATTAAATAAATTAATTTTAAAAAATAAAAAATGTTGATGATAATAGAGTGTTGATAATGTTGAAAAATTTATTATCAAAAATTTGCTTTTTATTTTATCAAAATTAAAAATATGTTTTCAAAAACTTATTAACATTATAATCTATTATAAATCAATCAATTAACAATTTTAAAAATATTGTTTAAAAACGGCAAAGTTAAGAAATTTCTTGCTTTATTTTTATTGAAAAAGTATAAATTTCGGTTAAAAATAATTGAAAAAAAATTATAATTTTCAACTTTTTAACGCAAAAAATTTTTTCAACAAATATTAAAAAATAATATCACAAAGTTTTCAACATTTTTTATCCGTAAAGCAGCCCAACTATCCACATTTTCAATCTTGTCGGTAAAACTCCGAAAGCCCAGCAAATTAACTTGTAATCCACGCGCGGAACAACCCGCTGACGCATTTTTTTGCGTTCAATTTGCTTGAAAATGGCGCGGGCAATCATCTTTGGAGGCATTCCGTTTTGTTCGTCTTTTTCCATTTTGGAAATTGACTTTTCAAAACGCGCTTTATAGGGCGAATTTTCTGATTGTGATTTTTCTGCAAAAATTCGCGCGGCGGTAAAATTTGTCTTTGTATCTCCGGGCAAAACATTGCAAACCTGAATATTATACGGTTTTAATTCTACTGACATCGCATCTGCCAACATCATAATAGCCGCTTTGCTTGCCGAATACGCGCTCTGAAACGGAATAGGCACAACGCCCGCAACAGATGTTGTAATAATTATTTTTCCGCTGTTTTGTTTTCTGAAAATAGGCAAAAAATGCTGAATTAATCGAACATTTCCAAAAAAATTAGTTTCCATTTGATAACGCACATCATCGAGTGTCATATCTTCTACTGCGCCAGCCATTCCATTGCCTGCATTGCAAACCAAAACATCAATTTTTTTGTTTTCCGACAAAATTTTTTCCACCGCAGCAGTTACGCTTTGTTCGTTGTTTATATCTAATTTTATTGGAAAAATATTTTTGCGTTCGGTTGGAAAGTTGCCGCTTCTTGAAGCCGCATATACTTTGTAATCAGCATTTTGCAGCATTTCTGCAAGCGCAAGTCCAATGCCTGCGCTCGCGCCCGTTATAAAAATTGTTTTTTGCATAAAATAAAAATAAGTTAGAATTATTTATTTTTTCTTTTTCGTTTTGAAAATTCCTGTAAGTTTTTTCAGGTAAAAATTCATCATATCGCTAACGCTGTTGAAATCTTCGCGGTATGCAAAACCCAATCCTTGCGATTCTTTCGGGCTGCCAAGTCGGTCGACAGTGTGGTTGTACGCTCTGAAAAGCAATTTTCCGTTGGAAGTAAGTTTGTATTCAAAATCAAAATCTCTAATAAAGCGCGAAGCGCTGTTGTTGTAAGCCACATCGTTCTGATAGCCGATGTTTCCATTTATAACAATGCGGTCGTTTATTTTGTAATTGATTGTTGCAGTATATTCCTGATTTTGCTCGGTTGCATTAACTCCAAAGCCAACTGAAAAATTGCTGCTTTGCGAAATTCGAGAAATAAGTCCGCTGAGGGTTGCTGCGGCAAAAGAAAGGGCTTCGTTGCCTGTATTTGCCTGATTATTAGCAGAATTAAGATATTCTGGTTTGTAAAAACGCCCCATCAGCAGCAGCGAAACAATTTCACGGTTCATCATTTCCTGTGTATTTACCACATTTTTAACAATTTGTTGCAATGTGGCATCGCTTTGCGGCAATTCAAGGTCGAGGGTTATTGTTGGGCTCATCAAATTGTCGGTCAGGTGTAAAACGCAATTCACAGGCACTGTCGCGCGCTTGTTCTCCGAATCGTTTGCATCAAGCAAATCGCGCAAATATGCTGACAGTGAATAAATTCCGCGAATATTTACATTTGCGTTGCGCATATCGCCCGACCACGCAATTGAACTGCCGTTTTCTATTTCAAATTCTTTACGAATAATATCCTGTATGGAAAAAAGATAATAACCGTTTGAAATAGTGTAAGTTCCAAAAAGTTTCATATCTGATGAGCGCGAATCAAAATCGAGCCGCAAATCGCCCGCGCCTTTGGCATTAATCAAATCGCCCGATTTTGGGTCAACTATCAACTCAACTTCGGCATCAGGCGTAACTTCCACTTGCATAATTACGTGCGTAAGCATTTGAAAATCTGGATTTTTAGGCGTTTCAACCGCTTGACTGTCGGTTTTTTCATTATGATTTACAAAACTGATAAAACCGTTGTCGGTAGCGGTGTAAGTGTTTTGCATTCGGATATAAAGTTTGGAACGCGGTTTTGAAACAGCATTGACAGTAAAATTGGCAATTCGCTCATTTCCTTTTATTTGCACAGTTCCATCGGCATAAATTTTTCCAAAAAAATACTCATTGTTGCCCGATTGCGTGTTGAGCGAAAGCAGATTTGTTGCCTGAATTTTAAAATCGAAAACAGGATGCTGAAACATTCCTGTATGCTGCATTTGCCCCGATGCAACCGCCTGATTTTTTTCGTTATCAAAAAGACGTAAATTTTTGACAGACAAATTTTTAGGACGCAAATAAACCGTATCGTTAAAAGTATATGTTGTGTTCAAAAGCGCAACAGTTGCAGTTCCTTCTTTTACAAAAATATCTCCTTTAAATCCTAAATTTTTGGTTTTTCCAAAAAGCCGCAGTTTGCCAAATCCTTGACCATCAACATTGTTAACTACATCTTGAAAATACTGATTTAAAAAACTTATTCCAACTCCGCGCGCGTTGAACGACAAATCAAGCGAATCGTTTTTTATAAAATAATTTCCTTTGGCAACAATAAGAGTATCAATGTTTTGCTTGATAAAAATCCCATCTATAACTATGCTGTTGGCATTTTCGTTGTAAGTTGAAAAAAGTTTCGCATTTCCAATTGGCATTTGGTTCATCGTTGCCCCGTCAACCGATAAATTTGCAATAAAAATAGGCTTTGAAAATGTGTTTGAAACCTCAATTTTGCCGCTGGTCATACCTCCAAAGTCGATGCCTTTAAGCCCGACAATGTTAAGAATGCCTTCCAAATCCAAGCGGTGCAAATTAACATTTATTTTGTCGTCAGCAGAATTTGAAGCCTCGCCGTCTATTGCGAGTGACTGTTCATTGTTTTTTATGGTGAAATTGTTGATTATCAGTTTTTTATTTTCCGACCACTCCACCGAACTTGCGCCGACATTCCACAGCGAATCGAAAATTACAACTTGTGTTGGTTTAATGTAGGTGTAAGCGGTAAGCGCGCCGTCGTTGGTTTTGGCAAGTTTTGTGTCGAACAAAACGTGAGCGGAATTTTCTTTTTTGTCGGGAATTATCCAACTTAAATCCGTGTTTATCAAATTGTT
>WRGS01000150.1 GCA_009787075.1 Paludibacter sp. | reverse complement strand
TGAAAAGGAAATAAAATAGAAATATCGTAACATGTTAAGGTTATTAAATTTTTCAAATAGGCAAATTTATAAATCTTTAAAAACCTGTCGGTTATTAATTTAGCCGACAGGAACAAATAATATAATTTTTTTTAACATTTAATAAATATGAAAAAGAAACCAGTCATACTTTTAATGTTTGCACTTGCTTTGGGTGCGAGCGCGCAAAATCAAAATATTGCATATTATCGCGATGTGCATATTGACGACCGTCAATATCAGTTTGTTGCAAAAGATAAAATTCCATTAGAAATCGCCATAAAAACAAACTGTTACCGTGTGGAATTTGATGCGCAGGGCAGATTTTCAAAAATTCAGTATTCAAAACGCGGCAAGATTAGCATTGATAATTATGGGGTTAGCGATGTAAATATTGTTTATTCAGATAGCGTAGAACAGCGTTATTACAATTATCTTACAAAAAACGACAGTACACCGAATGTGCGTTTGCAATCTTTGATTTTAGATGAAAATAAAAATCCTGTTTGGATAAAATTGTACGATGAAAACGGCAATTTTACAAAAGATAAATACGGAATTACGCAATATAAACGCATTCTGAACGCAGACGGATGGATGGTAAAATGTCAATTTTTTGATGAAAACCAACATCTGACAGCTAATAATAACGGCGATTATTCGTTTGGCTACAAATGGAATAACAACAAAAAATTTCATATTCCTGAAACATCGTATTACAATCAGGCAGGCGAATTGCACGATGGCGAACGCGGTTATGCTGTTGCAAGGATGTGGTTCGATAAAAAAGAAAGGCGAAATTACGAAACGCGATATTTTAATGCAAATCTACAACCTGCATTAAAAGATAAACGTTATTCGGTTGTCCGCCGTACTTTTTATGAAAACGGACTTGTAAAAACCAGCCAATATTTTGGCACAAACAACAAACCAATTGACAAAAAAGCAGGATATTGCAAAATTGAAAATGAATACAATTCATTCGGCAATATTGCAAAGCGAAAATGTTATTACAACAAAAACCGTTACTACAAATATATGGAATACACCTACAAATACGATGACAACCAAAATCTTATTGAAACAGTCCAAAAACTTGACGGAAAAACTTTGGTAGTGAAATAATCATTAACGTATTAATCTGTATATTCCAAAACAAAAAGCGGCAATTTTACAATCGCCGCTTTCCTGACAACAAAATTAAACATTAAATAAAACGCTCAATTATTTTTTCCAGCCATAAACCGCCAAATCGCCCAATTCTTCTTCTATGCGCAAGAGTTGATTGTATTTTGCCATTCTGTCCGAACGGCTCAAAGAGCCTGTTTTGATTTGTCCACTATTTGTGGCAACAGCAATATCGGCGATTGTTGAGTCTTCTGTTTCGCCCGAACGGTGCGATGTAACCGAAGTATATCCCGCACGATGCGCCATTTCGATAGCGTCAAGAGTTTCGGTCAGAGAGCCAATTTGATTAACTTTTATCAAAATTGAGTTTGCACAACCCAAATCAATGCCCTTTTTTAAATATTCAACATTGGTAACAAATAAATCGTCTCCCACAAGTTGAATTTTTTTACCGATTTTATCTGTAAGCATTTTCCAACCCTCCCAATCGCTTTCCGACATTCCGTCTTCAACGCTGTCTATCGGATATTTTGCAACAAGTTCGGCAATATATTCAACCTGTTGCTCACGGGTACGTTTTTTGCCATGTTCGCCTTCAAATTTGCTGTAATCGTAAATTCCGTTTTCATAAAATTCCGATGCTGCGCAATCGAGCCCGATTGTAACGTCTTTACCCGGCTGGTAACCCGCGTTTTTAATAGCTGTTAAAATGCTTTCCAACGCTTCTTCTGTTCCACCTGCAAGATTAGGCGCAAAACCGCCTTCATCGCCAACGGCAGTGCTTAAACCTTTGTCGTGCAATACTTTTTTCAAAGCGTGAAAAACTTCCGAACCACAACGCAAACCTTCGCGGAACGATGGCGCGCCAATAGGACGAATCATAAATTCCTGAAAAGCAATCGGCGCATCGGAATGTGAACCGCCGTTGATAATATTCATCATCGGAACAGGCAGCGTGAATGTATTTGTTCCGCCAATATAGCGGTACAAAGGCAATTCAAGATATTCTGCTGCCGCTTTTGCCGCTGCAAGCGACACGCCGAGAATAGCATTTGCGCCAAGTTCCGATTTGGTTTTTGTGCCGTCAAGCGCAATCATTTTTTTGTCAATTTTACGCTGATGCAAAGCACACTCGCCAATAAGCGCTGGTGCGATTACTTCATTCACATTTTTAACTGCGTTTAACACGCCTTTGCCAAGATAGCGTTTTTTGTCGCCGTCGCGCAGTTCAAGGGCTTCGTTTTCACCTGTTGATGCGCCTGACGGCACTGCAGCGCGCCCAACAATCCCACATTCAAGAGTTACATCTACTTCAATGGTAGGATTTCCGCGCGAATCAAGAATTTCCCGTGCAATAATTTTTTCTATTTTACACATTTTTCAATCTTTTTTTATGTAATTTTTTAATTTATTTCCTTGAAAAAAACGCTGCAAAAGTACTAAAATAAATTAAGAAATTCAACTTTTGCAAATTCATATTAAAACTTTTTTTACTGTTTTTGCAAAATAAAAGTTACATTTGCTAATTGAACTTACCAAAACAAAAAATAGTTTTATTAAATTATTTTTCAAATTTTTTCCGTACCTTTGCGGCTAATTTTGTATATATGAAAAAAAGTATAATTTATCTTGCATTATGCGCGATGAGTTGCGGCTTTTGGGGCTGCGGCGAGTATACCAAACTGCTCAAAAGTACGGACAGCGAACTGAAATTCAACAAGGCAATCGAATATTTCAACAAACGGAAATTCATACAGTCGCAAACCTTGCTGAATGATATTAAGTCGTATTATAAAGGTACGGAACGTTCGCAAGAAGTTCTGTATTATCTTGCGCAGTCGTATTACTGCCAAAAAGATTATCTTACGGCAAGTCAGTATTTTGAAACCTATATGCGCACCTATCCACGAGGTACTTACGCAGCGGAGGCGAAATTTTTGATTGGCAAATGTTATTTTCTTGATTCGCCCGATGCTCGGCTCGACCAAAGCACTACAAATCAGGGAATTAATGCAATTCAAGATTATATCGATATGTTCCCCGAAGATGAACATGTACCTGAGGCTGTAAAAATGCTTGACGAATTGAACGACAAACTTGCATACAAGCAACTTTTGAATGCAAAGTTATATTATAATCTTGGCAACTATTTGGGCAACAATTATTTGTCGGCTATTATTGAGGCGCAAAACACGCTGAAAAATTTTCCTTCGACAAAATATCGCGAAGAATTGTCGTTTATTATTTTGCAGGCAAAATATACGCAGGCAACCAACAGTATTGAAGAAAAGCGCAAGGAACGCTATCAGGATACCGTTGATGAATACTACAGTTTTATCAACGAATTTCCCGAAGGAAAAAACCGCAGCGTAGCCGATAAAATTTTCCAAGAGGCAAGTAAAAACACAAAGTAAATAATAATGAATTTTTAAAATAAATCATAAAAAAATGGATTATAAAAAAGTAAAAACTCCCGAAAGCACCATCACGCGCGATGTTGAGCAGATGAGCCGCAATACAGGCAATGTTTATGAAACAGTTGCTATTATCGCCAAACGCGCCAACCAGATTAATGGTGAAATGAAACAGGAAATTGAGAAAAAATTGCAGGATTTTTCGTCTTTTGGCGATAGCATCGAAGAGGTTTTTGAAAATCGCGAACAGATTGAGATTTCAAAATATTACGAAAAAATTCCAAAACCGACTCTTATCGCAACGCAGGAATTTTTGGAAAACAAAATTTATTACCGCAATCCGATAAAAGATTCATTTGACGAGATTTAATGCTATGATTATCATTGGAATAGCAGGAGGAACAGGCTCGGGCAAATCTACCGTTGTACGCAAACTGCTGCAACGGTTGCCCGAAGGCGAAGTGGCTCTGATGCCGCAGGATTCGTATTACCGCGACAGCAGCAATATACCGCTCGAAGACCGCCAAAAAATAAATTTCGACCACCCCGACTCAATTGAATTTGAGTTGCTTGTGCGCCATTTGCATGAACTCAAAAAAGGCAACACAATTCAACAGCCGATTTATTCGTATCTGACTTGCACGCGCGCTGCCGAAACAATTCCGATAAAACCCTGCCACGTTGTTATTGTGGAAGGAATTTTGGTGTTGAATAATGTGCCATTGCGCAAAATACTTGATTTGAAAGTTTTTGTAGATGCCGATGCCGACGACCGCCTTATCCGCGTTATCAACCGCGATACAATGGAACGCGGACGTTCTGTTGCAACAGTGATAGAACGGTACGAACGTACGTTAAAGCCAATGCATCTGCAATTTATCGAGCCGACAAAACGCTTTGCCGATATAATAATCCCGCAAGGAGGCGAAAATCACGTTGCAATAGAGATTCTGACAAGATATATCGAAAATTGTTTGCTGGCAAAAAAATGATAATAATTTTTAATTATCCTACGCTGCCTTCGAGCGTGATTTGAAGCAGTTTTTGGGCTTCAACAGCAAATTCCATCGGAAGTTTGTTCAAAACTTCTTTTGCATAACCGTTTATAATCAATCCAACGGCTTCTTCTGTACCGATACCACGCTGATTGCAGTAAAAAATCTGGTCTTCGCTGATTTTTGAAGTTGTCGCCTCGTGTTCCACAATTGCGGTTTCGTTTTGTACGTCCATATACGGAAAAGTGTGTGCGCCGCATTTATCGCCTAGAAGCAACGAATCGCATTGCGAAAAATTTCGCGCATTTTCAGATAATTTATTTACGCGCACAAGTCCGCGATAACTGTTTTGGCTATGCCCTGCCGAAATTCCTTTTGAAACAATTCGGCTTTTGGTATTCGCTGCTAAATGAATCATTTTTGTTCCTGTATCAGCTTGCTGAAAATTATTTGTAACTGCAACCGAATAAAATTCGGCAGAAGAACCTTCGCCTGCAAGGATACACGAGGGATATTTCCACGTAATCGCCGAACCTGTTTCAACCTGCGTCCAAGAAAGCCGCGCATTTTCGCCTTTGCAAATTCCGCGTTTGGTAACAAAATTATAAATTCCGCCTTTGCCGTCCTTATCGCCGGGATACCAATTTTGAACTGTCGAATATTTTACTTCCGCATTTGCTTTTACAATAATTTCCACAATCGCCGCGTGCAGTTGATTTTCGTCGCGCATAGGCGCAGTGCAGCCCTCTAAATAAGAAACGTAAGAATTGTCTTCCGCCACAATCAGCGTGCGCTCAAACTGCCCTGTGTTCGCTGCATTTATTCTGAAATATGTTGAAAGTTCCATTGGGCAGCGAACGCCTTTTGGAATAAAAACAAACGAGCCGTCGGAAAAAACCGCCGAATTTAACGCGGCAAAAAAATTATCACCAGCAGGAACAACCGAACCAAGATATTCGCGCACCAAATCTGCGTGATTTTGCACCGCTTCGGAGAACGAACAAAAAATAATTCCGAGTTGAGAGAGTTCTTTTTTAAAAGTCGTTTTCACCGAAATGCTATCCATAACCGCATCAACGGCTATTGAATTTGTTGAAGATGAGGGATTTAACAACATTTCACGCTCGTGAATCGGTACGCCAAGTTTTTCAAATGTTTTAAGTAATTCAGCATCAATATTTTCATCTTTTTTTTGTACCTTTGGCGCAGCAAAATACGAAATCGCCTGATAATCAATCGGCGGAATTTGCAGATGCGCCCAAGTGGGCATTTTCATTGTCAGCCAACGACGATAGGCGTTCAGGCGAAAATCAAGCAACCATTGCGGCTCATTTTTTTTTGCCGAAATCAATTTAATAATATCTTCGTTCAGCCCGCGCGAAATAAGGTCGGTTTCAATATCGGTGGTAAAGCCGTATTTATATTCACTTGCAGTTATTTCGTTGATAATATTGTTGTTATCTGTCATTTTTTCTGTGAAAAAGAATTTATTTTCTAAAATAAAATTTTTGCAAAATTACAAAAAGTTGCCAATAGATAAAAATTAAAAAAACACAGAAGCGGCATGTGAGTATCGGCATTTGCAATACAAAAAATAAAATATGATAAAATCGAACCAACGGTCAGCGTTAGCTAATTACAAATTCATCAGGACGAAGATGCGCAAATTTTTGAATTTAAGGAATATATCATTTTGCTACCTTTGCGAAAAATCTTTGCGCCTTTGCGGTAAAAAGACTTTTGAAACAACCCCATCTAAATGCGGAAAATACAACTATTCTGCCGAATTTTTAACGCATACATCTTGTTAAACCGAATAAATTCTGTATTTTTGCAATTAAAATTCTAATTTTTTACAAAAAAACACATACAAATGAAGATTATTGCCGATAGCGGTTCAACAAAAACGCATTGGAATTGCGCAGGAAACGATTTTTTTACACAGGGAATTAATCCGTTTTTCTTGGAAGAAAATGAGATTAAAACACTGATTACTAATGAATTATCTGTAAAAATCGTATTCAATGAAATTTCAGAAATTTATTTTTACGGAGCAGGCTGTACCAGCGAAAAAAGCAATATTTTACACAATGCGCTCTCTGCCAACTTTCCAAATGCAAAAATAGAAGCGGAAAGCGACCTTTTGGGTGCAGCGCGCGCACTTTTGCAACATTCAGCAGGCATAGCCTGCATTTTGGGAACGGGCTCAAATTCGTGTTTTTACAATGGTGTGGAAATTACCGCAAACGCGCCTTCTTTGGGTTATGTTCTCGGAGATGAAGGCAGCGGCGCGGCTCTAGGTAAATCTTTGATTCGTAATGTTTTAAAACGAATGATTTCTGAAAATATTATCAAAAAATTTGAAGAAAAATATTCAATTTCCACTGCCGAAATTATTGAAAATGTTTATCGTCGTCCGTTTGCCAACAGATATTTGGCGCATTTTTCAGAATTTTTGCTCGAAAACCAATATGAGCCAGAAATTGATGCGCTGATTCTCAACGAGTTTCAAGCATTTTTCGACCGCAATATTGCAAAATACGATTTCCTAAATCATACAGTAAATTTTGTCGGCTCGGTGGCGTTTCATTTTTCCCGCCAACTACGCCAAGTGGCTGATTATAATGAATT
>WRGS01000149.1 GCA_009787075.1 Paludibacter sp. | reverse complement strand
GCATTCTGTTCCCATTTGAGAATAAGCCAAAAAACAACCGCCGTAAACAGAGAAGAAAGCGCATAAACCTCGCTTTCGACAGCCGAAAACCAAAACGAATCGGAAAAAGTATAGGCAAGCGCGCCCACAAGTCCGCTACCGATAATTGCGATAATATTTGTTGTAGTAAAATCAGTTTCTTCGTTTTTAATCACAATTTTGCTTGCAATATGCGTGATTGTCCAAAAAAGGAACAAAATCGTAAATGCGCTGCACAGAGCCGAGAGCGAATTAATCATCGTTGCCACGTGCGAAGGGTCGGAGGCAAAAAGTGAGGCAAATTTGCTCAACAACATAAAGAAAGGCGCACCGGGAGGATGCCCAACATCAAATTTGTATGCACTTGATGCGAACTCGCCGCAATCCCAAAAACTACCTGTCGGCTCAATTGTACTCAAATAGGTAATGGCGGCAACAATAAAAGCTACCCACCCGAAAATGTTGTTAAAAAGTCTATAACGTTTCATTTTTTTATTTTATTAATCAATGAATTTATTTTTATTTTGTTAAAAATTTATTTTCTATACTTTTCATATTATTTTGTATTTCAATGAAATACAATTATTTTTAGTTTCAAAAAAAACGCCCCAAAAGTACTAAAAAAATAAGAATCTGAGAAATGTTTTGTGTTTTTTGAGAAAAATCTTTTTTAAAACACAAAAAAAACGGTACTTTTGCAAAAAAAATTAAGAAATTATTTATATGCATTATTTTGCTGTTTTTTTGGATTACTTCTCTACCGCTCGCAATGACGTGAAATCCAAGAGCACTGTGTCATTGCGAACTGCGAAGCAGGAAGCAATCCAAAAAGTAAATAAAATTAAAAATTTGCCCTCAACGATATTAAAAAAATTAATGGGCGCAAGATAAAAAAGTTGTAATTCTGGATAAAATGAAAAATAATTCTGAAAAATACCCTCTCGAACTTAATACAATGCCCGGATTTGCAGGCAGTTCGGCGTATTATTTACGGTACGAAGACCCGAAAAACGATAAAGCCCTTGTTTCAAAAGAAGCAAACGATTATTGGGGCAATGTAGATTTGTATCTCGGCGGTACAGAGCACGCTACGGGACATTTGATTTACAGCCGTTTTTGGAACAAATTTCTGTACGATTTGGGCGTGATAAAAGATGATGAGCCGTTCCAAAAGTTGATAAATCAAGGAATGATACAAGGTAGAAGTAATTTTGTGTATCGTGTAAAAAATACGAATAAATTTGTTTCCTGTAATCTTAAAAATCAGTACGATACAACCGAAATTCACGTTGATGTAAATATTGTGTCAAACGATGTACTTGATATTGAAGCATTTAAGGCGTGGCGTCCAGATTTTGCCGATGCGGAATTTATTTTGGAAGACGACGGCAAATATCATTGCGGCTGGGCGGTGGAAAAAATGTCGAAATCAATGTTTAATGTGGTCAATCCCGATGATATTATAGAAAAATACGGCGCAGATACTTTGCGGCTGTACGAAATGTTTCTCGGTCCTTTAGAATTTTCAAAACCTTGGGATACAAACGGAATTGACGGCGTTCATCGGTTTTTGAAAAAACTTTGGAGTTTGATTTATAATGGAGATAAATTATTGATTAATAATAATTTGCCCATAGACGAAGAATTGAAAATTTTACATAAAACAATAAAAAAAATTTCTTACGACATTGAAAATTTCTCGTTCAATACCTCTGTTTCTGCGTTTATGATTTGTGTAAATGAGTTATATTCAATCAAATGCAGCAAACGCGCAATTTTAGAGCCGCTTTCGATAATTCTCGCGCCTTTTGCCCCGCATATTGCAGAAGAAATTTATCATATTTGCTGCTCTCTCAATGAAAACAACGAGAAAACAGGTTCTGTTTGCGATGCAAAATTTCCCGATTTTGAGGAAAAATATTTGGTGGAAAATTCGGTAAAATATCCGATTTCCTTTAATGGAAAAGTGCGTTTTACATTGGAACTTCCTGCCGATATGCCAAAAGAAGAAGTTGAAAAAACGGCTTTGAACAGCGAACAAACGCCAAAATGGCTTGAAGGAAAAGAAATTAAAAAAATTATTGTTGTGCCGAAAAAAATTGTAAATATAGTTTTTTAGAAATTAAAATTATTGCAATTATAAATCGTAAAATCATTAATGAAAACTACAGGCATTTTAAAAAAATTCTATCTGCGTGATTACGCTTATATGACGCTTGGACTGATAATTTATACTTTTGGTCTGGTTGGTTTTATCAAACCTGTCGGCATAGTAACAGGCGGGGTGATGGGTATCGGGCTGTCGATTGAATATGCTACGCACGGGGCTATTCCAGTGCAATTTACATATTTAACAGTCAATGTATTTCTTTGCGTCGTTGCGCTGAAAATTTTGGGAATGAAATTTTTAACAAAAACAATTTACAGCGTTATTGTGCTGACATTGTTGATTTCAGTAGCAGAAAAAATTATTTCCGAACCAATTATTTCCGACGAACCATTGATGTCGGCGTTGATTGGCGCTATGATGTGCGGTGCTGGAATGGGTTTGATTTTCAACGCTAACGGAAGTGCTGGAGGAACTGATATTATTATTGCCATTATAAATAAATACAAAAATATGGCTTTCGGACGCATTATGGTGATGAGCGATTTTATTATAATCGTTTCTTCCTACCTTGTTTTGCACGATTGGATTAAAGTCATTCACGGACTTATGGTAATGGGCGTGATGGCTTATACAGTTGATTTGGTAGTTAATGGAATGCGGCAAAGCGTGCAAATTTTTATTATTTCAGAAAAATACGAACAGATTGCCAATGCGGTAAATGACGAACTTCATCGCGGCTGCACAGTGCTTGAAGGAACGGGCTGGTATTCTAAAAAACCATCAAAAGTGATTATGGTAATGGCAAAGCGCACAGAATCGCTGCAAATGTTCCGCCTGATAAAAACCATAGATTCTAATGCGTTTATTTCGCAAAGCGTGGTCAGAGGAGTTTATGGCAAAGGTTTTGACCCGCTGATGGGGAAAAATAAAAATTGAATAATTGTGATTTATGAAAGAAATAAGAATATTTTTTACAGATTTTTGGCGGAATTTCAATAACGAAGATAATTTTTTTGTTTCTGCATTGAAACCGCACTATAAAATTATTCTTGATGCACAAAATCCTGAATATCTGTTTTATTCGTGGCATGGAACAAAACATTTCAAGTACAAAAATGCTGTAAAAATATATTTTACGGGCGAAAATGATGTGCCCAATTTCAATATTTGCGACTACGGGATAAGCAGCGTACATCTAAACTTTGGCAAGCGGCATTTTCGATTACCGCTCTATGCGGTATGGGACGATTACGACCAATTGTTTATTCCCAAAAACACAAATTTTCCGAAAAAAAGTAAATTTTGCAATTTTGTTTATTCCAACGCAAAAAGGGCAGACCCAATTCGAGATAAATTTTTTCAACGCTTATCGCAGTATAAAAAAATAGATTCGGGCGGCAGATATTTGAATAATATTGGCAGCCCAGTTGCAAATAAAATGGATTTTATCAAAGATTATAAATTTACCATAGCGTTTGAAAATAGCGCGGTTTCGGGTTATACCACCGAAAAACTGCTGCAACCAATGCTTGTAAATTCTATGCCAATTTATTGGGGCAATCCAGATGTCGAACTTGATTTTAACACAAAATCGTTTGTTCATTTTTCACCAAATAAAACAATGGACGAAGTTATCGAAGAAATTATATTTTTGGATAATAATGACAAAGCATATTTTGAAAAATTATCACAGGTTTGGGCAGAAAACCCAAAAAATTATACTGCCGAACTGTCGAATTTTTTACAAAATATCGTAAATTCTCCATTAAATTCTGCAAAACAAACTACAAATTATGGTTATATGAATTCGTATAAACACAAATTGTTGATTGGCAGTACTTTGTGTGAAAGCAAAATATTGAGACCTCTTTTGAAAAAAATTATAAAATAACCAATATAATGCAACCAAAAGTAAGTATAATTGTCCCTGTTTATAATGCAGGAATTTATTTAACTCAATGCTTGGATTCGCTAACCAATCAAACTTTGCAGGAAATAGAAATAATTCTTGTATTGGATTGTCCGACCGACGGCAGCGATAAAATTGCCTGCGAGTATGCAAAAAAAGATTTAAGAATAAAAATTGTTGAAAATAAAGAAAATCTGCATATTGGTTTTTCTCGCAACGAAGGGTTGAAAATAGCAACAGGAGAATATATTGGTTTTTGCGACCACGACGATTTTTGTGAATTAAATATGTTTAATGAACTGTACAGTAAAGCAAAAGAAAATGATTTTGATATTGTAATTTCCGATTTTTGCGAGCATTTTAATGGCAATATTTCTTATTTCCGCTTCCCTGATAACGACAACGACAATATTTTCAAAGAAACAATTTTTGAATATTTGCTCAATGGACGAATTTCCACTTGTCAAGAAAAATCATTTTCAAATATCGGCGCAATTTGGAATCAGATTTTTAAGCGCGATATGTTGCTCAAAAATAAAATTTACTTTGATGATAACAGAATTATCACAATGGAAGACACTGTTTTTAATCTGCGAGCGCACTTTTTTGCAAATAAAGTAACATCTATTCCAAAAGTATTTTATCATCATCAAACAAATTCTTCAAATGCATACAGCGATTACGCTTATGTGTCGTTTGGTAAGGTTGTTCCATATATAGAAATTCGCTACGAATTTCTTAAAAATCATTCTCTTTTGGAAAAATACAAAGAGGCTAACGCCGAGTTTGCATTACGCAAATTATATTCTTCTTTTCGTAATGAGGTACGAAATAAAGGGCTTATGAAAAGTTTGTATGTTTTTTCAAAAATTCGGTCAAATAAAATTTTGCAGGAATTATTAAATTCAAATACTGATTTTTTGAAAATATTCCCTCCTACAAAAATTATATTTTATTGGTTATGCTCAACAAAAAAACGTTGATAAATAGAGTTTTACAATTTTTATTCCTTTGCTTAAAATTGTTTTAACATCAAAATTCATAAGTTTTTTTGCCATAAATAATAATAAATTTCTTAACCTTGCATTTACAACTTTTTTTGCATTTTTATCTGTTAAAGAATTTCTGAATTTTACCAACTCATAAACGATTGTAAAATAATTTTCCAATCGTTCTTTTGATATTTTTGTTGTCATTGTAGAGCCTTGCCGTATTCGACGGCGGAAAAAATTCCTGTCAATAAAACTTACGCGCGCCGCTTGCACGTACAATAAAGCGGTAAAAAGAACATCTTCATAAACAATATTGGGGTAAAATTTTATATTGTTTTTTTTTATAAATGACGTTTTTATAAAACTCAAACAGGGCGAATCGCTGTAAATTTTCCTGTTTAACAGGATTTTCATTAATTCAACTCCATTGTAAATTTTTGGAATTATTTTTTTTGTTCTTTGATAGTTTAATTTTAAATCTGAAATGAAACCGTTGTCATAAAACGTAACCGCATCAAAAAATAAAAAATCCAAATCATCGGCTTGGCTTTTATTGTAACAAAGTTCCAAACAATCAAGTTCCAAAATATCATCACTGTCAAAAAAATAAATATATTCGCCTTGCATTATATCCATTCCTGTATTTCGAGCAACAGACTGTCCTTTATTTTTCTCGTGCGTCAATATTTTTATGCGATTGTCCTGTTGTGCAAAATTTTCCAGAATTTTTGCAGAATTATCTGTAGAACCATCATTTACAACAATAATTTCTATCTCGCGAAGCGTTTGATTAATAATAGAATTAATCGCTTCTTCTATATATTTTTCCGTATTATAAACGGGAATAATTATGCTTACTTTTATGTTTTCCATTTTTTTATAAAATACTTTTGCCAAACGTGAAATCTAACGACTGAATAAACTGCTTAAAATCAGCCAATTCATTGTCGATAAACATTTTATTTGTACGATATACCCTTCTTGTTTGCACGAGTATTGAAATTGGCATAAGAAGAATGAGAAATATCCAAAATCCAAGAAACATTTGGAATATTTGGCTTGATTCGCCTTTATTATTAATAAAGGACAACACAAACAAGATAAACAAACAAACGAACACGAAATAAACAGGTTTTTTGAAACTCAATCCAAACATTAATTTTCGATAATCTGTAAAAGATATTTGCCCTGTTAAATTGATGTCGAGCGTACCTGCATAATCAATTCTCTCTGTAACTTTATCCTGCTTTATCTTCTTTATTTTCTTTATGCCTTTTATTTTTTTTATTCCGTTTATTAATCCTAAAATCAGTAAAATGACAATGATTGCAAAACAAATTAAAACAACTATCATTTGCGTTGTTGTCATATAATTTGGCATTTTAGGAATATCTATAAAGCAAATAAAAAGAAATAATAAAATCACAGAACACAAAATTGTAATTAACCACCCTGTAATTTTTCTCATTTCAAAATGTTTGTTAAAAATTATTTTGCACAAAATTACACAATTTTCATACAATAAATACAATTCAAAAAAAATTGTCCGTTATACTCAAAATTTTTTGTATTTTTGCATAGTGTTTTTTAGCAAAAACAAACGCATTTTAAATTTGTGTTTTATTTGCAATTAACTTTTAATCAATATATTATGGAAATTCCATTTGCAGAGTCATTTAAAATTAAAATGGTTGAGCCGATATACAAATCCACGCGCAATGAGCGTGAAAAATGGCTCAAAGAGGCGCATTACAACGTTTTTCAACTCAAAGCCGAACAGGTTTATATCGACCTGCTTACCGACAGCGGCACAGGTGCAATGAGCCAAAATCAATGGGCAACAATGATGCTTGGCGATGAAAGTTACGCAGGAGCAAAATCTTTTTTCAATATGAAAGACACGATTACAAAAATCACAGGTTTTGAATATGTTTTGCCAACGCATCAGGGACGGGCGGCGGAAAATGTGCTGTTTTCGGTTTTGATAAAAGCAGGCGACCGCGTTCCGGGAAATTCGCATTTTGACACCACAAAAGGACATATCGAAAGCCGACACGCTTTTGCTATTGACTGCACGGTTGATATTGCAAAAGACACACAACTTGAAGC
>WRGS01000148.1 GCA_009787075.1 Paludibacter sp. | reverse complement strand
TATAATTAATCTCAAAAAAAATTAGAAACTGTAAATCATTTAAACATTTTTTCCACTTTTTTCATATCGTGCGCCACCATAAGTTTTACAAGTTCGGGGAATGGCGTTTGCGTTGGATTCCAACCGAGCAATGTTTTTGCTTTTGTAGGGTCGCCGAGCAGTTGTTCAACTTCGGCAGGGCGGAAATATTTCGGGTCAACTTCTACTAAAGTTTTACCCGTTTTTACACAAATTCCTTTTTCATCAATACCTTTGCCTTCCCAGCGAATTTCAGTGCCTGCTTCTTTAAAGGCAAGAGTTGCAAATTCACGCACGGTATGATATTCTCCTGTGGCAATCACAAAATCTTCAGGCACAGAGTGTTGCAAAATCAGCCACATACATTTTACATAATCTTTTGCATAGCCCCAATCGCGCAATGCATCAAGATTTCCCAAATAAAGTTTGTCCTGATATCCCTGTACAATTCGCGCAACTGCAAGCGTAATTTTCCGCGTTACAAAGGTTTCGCCGCGCCGTTCGCTCTCGTGATTAAAAAGAATGCCGTTGCAGGCAAACATTCCGTAACTTTCGCGGTAATTTTTCGTTATCCAAAAGCCGTATTGTTTTGCCACGCCGTAAGGAGAACGCGGATAAAATGGCGTCGTTTCCTTTTGCGGCACTTCCTGCACAAGTCCGTAAAGTTCGGAAGTCGATGCCTGATAAATTTTGGTCTTTTTTTCCAAACCCAAAATCCGTACTGCTTCCAAAATTCTCAAAGTGCCTACTGCATCGCTTTCAGCGGTATATTCAGGCACATCAAACGAAACTTTAACGTGGCTTTGAGCAGCAAGATTATAAATTTCATCTGGCTGCACCTGCTGAATGATGCGAATTAATGAACTTGAATCGGTCATATCACCGTAATGCAAATTCACAAGGCGTTTCTGATGCATATCACGCACCCATTCATCAAGATAAAGATGTTCTATCCTGCCTGTGTTGAACGAAGACGAACGGCGCAACATGCCGTGAACTTCGTATCCTTTTTCAACTAAAAATTCAGCAAGATAAGAGCCGTCCTGCCCTGTTATTCCTGTGATTAATGCGATTTTCATATTTATATTTTTCCTTATTAAATATCAAGTTTCTTAAATTATAAATGGTAAATCGAATTTTAAATTTTAAAAAATCATAATTTGTAATTATTCGATTACTTCAATCCAATCTTTTGGCAAATATGTGTTGCAGGCAATAGCAAACATTCCTTCCAGTCGGACAACAACGCGTTTGTGTCCTTTTATTCTGATAAGTTCACCTTCAATTCCTGCGAAATTTCCTTTCAGTATTCTTATTTTTGAACCACGTTGAAGCGTATTATCGGCGATTATGCTGTCGGTTTCAGTAAAATCAAGCATAAGCATAAAATCGTGCATCTGCTTGCTCGGAATTACCATAATTTTATGCGGTTTTACAATATTTCTGATATAGGAAATTGTGTAACCACATTGCTGCGGCAATGAAAGCAAAGTGTTGTAATCGGTGTAAACAAATATGTAACACGGAATTACAGGTCGCCACACGCGTTTTCTGCGTCTTTCACGCTCTATAATTTTTTTTTCAAAAGGTATGTAATGCGTAATTTGTTTTGACTCCAAAAAATCTTTAATTTTTTTTTCGGTATTATATCTTACGCTGCCTGCATACCAGTTTAACTGATTTTTATCCTCTTGCATAATGACAAAGCGTTGCTTCCGCAGAAGATTTTATTCTTTTGCAGTAAAAAATTTTTCAATAAAAATACTTCCATTTTTCCTTTACACAAGCGAAATGCAGGAAGTATTGTTTTTTTTATTTTAAGATTTCAAATTCAAAAATCTAAATCTTAATTATAACCGTATTCTTTTCCGTAACCGTACTTGTAAGTGCCGTCCAAAGAAGAACTGTTGAGTACGAGATACATATTTTTTAATTTATTTTCGGCTTTTTGCTGATTTATAAAATAAACCGAATCCTTTGGAGTAACGCCTTCACGCACAATGTACAAAGTTAAATCGGCAAATTCCGCAACTAAATAACCATCAGAAACCAATCCTACAGGCGCACAGTCAATAATAATAAAGTCGTATTCACTTTTTGCTTCTTCAATAAGTTTTCCGAACATCGGACTCATCAGCAATTCGTTAGGATTTGGCGGAATACTGCCCGCATGAATAATGTGCAAGTCTTCAGCAATATCCAATTTATTCAAATAGTTGTGCCAATCGTCTTCCTGCGCCAGATAATTGCAAAGTCCATCTCTTTTTGTAAATGTAAAATATTTTTTAAGTTTAGGATTACGAATATCAGCGCCGATAAGCAGAGTTTTCTTTCCAGAAAAAGCATAACTTACTGCCAAATTAGCGCTTACAAATGTTTTTCCCTCGTGTTTGGTTGTTGATGTTGTTATAATAACTTTATTTGTTTTATTATTAAATATAAAATTAATATTATTGCGCAACGAGCGAAACATTTCGCCTATGCCTGTCGCCTGATTTTTTTCAACAACAAGCAGATTATCAGTAGTATTTTTTGCAATTTGTCCAACAATTGACACCTGCGAAAGTTTTTCGAGGTCATGTCGGCTACTGATTTGCGTTTTAAATAATTTAGTTATATAAATAATTGCAAATGGAATGAGCAATCCAATAATCAGTGCTGCAAGCAAAATCATATTTTTTCTTGGCGCAACAGGCGCAGTATTTTCAAGCGGAGAAATTACAATACGCGCTTTATTTGGCGTTGAAGCGATTGTAAGATTGGTTTCTTCACGTTTTTGCATTAAAAATAAAAACAGATTTTGTTTGATTTGTTGCTCACGGTCTTTGCCAAGCAAGCCCATTTCCTGCTGGGGAACAGACTGAATCCGCGCTCTATTTTGCGCCAACTGCCGCATAAGGTCGTTTTTAGTAACATTGTAAGTTTGTTTCATTGTATTCAATGAATTTACAATGCTGCTGCGGGCATTTTCGCTGCTTTGCGCAAGTTGTTGATAACGCGGATTCTCCTGTGTCATTCCTTTCATCTGCACTTCATTTTGCAGCAACGCAGTGTTGTAATTGTTAATCATTTGCGAAAGTCCAATATCTGTAACTCCAATGTTCGGAATAACCGCTTTTTGATTTGCAGGGTCGTTTATAAACTGTTGAATATACGAAATAATGTTCAGTTGCGTTTCAACATCCAACAGTTTCTGTTCGTTTTGTCCGCTCTGCTGAACAAAAAGTTGCGCTTCTGTTTGCAGATTGGTAATTTTGTTTTGCTGCTTATAAGCAACAATATTGCTTTCGGCATCGCCAAGTTCGTTTGAAATTTGATTTAAACGGTCATTAATAAAAACTGCTGTACTGTAAGCAATTTCATTTTTAATATTGACATTCATCAGGTTATACTGATTTATCAATTCCCTTAAAATAACAGCATTTTTGCCCGTATTATTGCCTTTAAGAGAAACATTGAGAATTGACGACATTTTTGTTGACTGTTCAACTCCCAAATTGCCGCACAAACCATAGGCAGTAGCCAGAGCGCTTCTAATATTTACAAAATATTTTTCACCTTCTTCCATCGGCTTACCTGTCATTTGCAATTCAATATATGCCCCACGTGAAAGTGGAATTTTTTCTGAAATATTATTTATTTCTTTTTCAAAATCAATTTCATCTTTTTTGAAATAATAACTTCCTTTTACTTTAAAATTATTTTTATTTTTTTTAACATAAAAATTAGCCGAAGAAATTATTGCCGCGCTGTCGGTGTTTATTATTTGCGCCAAAATTGGCGTATTGTTGTAAAGTTCGGTTTTACGCATTCGTTGCACAATATAATACGAACTTTCCAAATGCAAAGTATCAACCACAATACGCATCAAATCAGGCGAGTGAAGTATTATCATTTCATTGTCCAAATTGTTGGTCGACATATTGAAAACTCCGCTCATATTCATCATTGACTGTGCGGCTGAAGCTGAAGCTGAAGAACGGCGGTCGACATCAATAAGAATCGACAGGCGCGTACTGTATTGCCTTTGAGCAATCAACAAATAACAACCAGCAACAATCAGACACACTACAAGGCTGATAACAAACCATTTCCACTGTTTTACATAATCTTTAATAAATTCAGAAAAAGAAAGTGTTTCTTCGTTTTCCACGTTATTTGTCGTATAAATATTTTCCTGTTCCATAAAAATCTGTTTTTTTAATATTTGTTCATTATTTAGCAAATCTTATCAATGTAAGAACCAGCGAAATTACAGAAATAGAAGTTCCTATTATCGATAAAGTCATCGATTGCATGGTTCCAAAAGCAGAATTATTACCTTTTGCCTTGTTGGTTTCTACATAAAGTTTGTCGTTTTGCTGCAAAAAGAAAAGTTCATGATTATTGATAAAATTTTTGTCCTGAATATCAAAACGGAAAAATTTTGTTTTACCATTTTCATCTGTACGTACAAGTAAAATATTATCGCGTTTGCCATAAATTGTCATATCGCCAGCTGCAGCAAGCGCGTCAAGAACTGTCATTTGCCCTGTTGACGAACTGTAAGTTCCCGGACTATTTACCTCGCCAAGTACGGCTACCTGAAAATTCAGCAACCGCACATTTACAATAGGAGATTCGGAAATATATTGAGGAAAAATAAGCGAACTTATATAATTCTGTACTTCCTGCAAGGTCATTCCCGCAACTTTTAAAATTCCCAAAACAGGAAAATTAATATTTCCATTTTGGTCAACAAGATAATTTTGCAAACTTCCGCCGGCACCGACAATTGCTGATGTCTGCATTACATTAGATATGCCAGACGGCACAAGCGGCATATTAAAACTCGCAGCCGCACCTTCAATATTGGAATTAACCGTGATGCTTAAAACATCGTTAGGCATAACTTTTGGCTGATGCGAAGTAGTTTGCAGCAATTCTGCATTTTCTGCCTGTTGCATATACGGCAATTTTTTATAAACTGTACAAGAGGTTGTTAATGAAAGCGTTACAATCAATGCCGCTAAAAGAAACTTAATGTTATATCTTATCATCATTAATTAAACATTTTTTTTGATTAGAACCTAAATTTATTGATTATCAATTTGTTAAAAAAACACAAGAAAGTCGCTTATCCAAATAAAACACTTAATCTATTTTTTAGATTTTTTTGAAGTGCAAAGGTAATGCTTTTTTTTTTATTTACAAATTTATTTGGAAAAATAGATAGTAAAGCAGTTTCAATAATATTAATGCAACTTTTTAATGTAAAAACAGTAAAAAAATTTATTAAGATGAATAAAAAATTAATTTTCAGTATTTTTGCAAAAAAAATTTCGGTATGAAAAAATACATTTTATATATAACGGCAATTTTTTTACTTTTCGCCTGCGCCAATAATAAAAACGGGCGCGAAGCAACAGCACAACTTGCTGAAATAGAACAACTTATAAACACAGAAAAATATAACGCAGCAATGATTGCCATCGATAGTTTTCACATCAAATTTGCGCAAATGGTTGATTTGCGCCGTAAAGCGTTGATTTTGGAAGATACGATTTCCGTGCGGCAAAACAGACGAATAATTGCTTTTTGCGACAGCGCGCTCGCTCAATGTAAGCAAAAACTTGATTCGCTGCACACTTTTTTTCGTTTTGAAAAAAACAAAAAATTTCAGGCAATAGGAAGTTATGTTTATAAAAAACAGGCGCACAACGATGCTATTATTGGCTGTTTTTTGGAAACTTACGTTGATGAAAACGCTGATTTTTATTTGGTTGAAAATTTTTACGGCATTTTGCCCGATAAAAATGCAATTTTTTTAACTGTTTCGTTTGGCAACCTTTATGCATCAACAGACACAATTCCTGCAAACAGCCCAGTGCGGCACAGATTTGAATTAGACGGCAGCACATTAGAAACATTAACTTTAAAAAACGAACAGGTTGAAAAATTTGCGGCTTTTATAAATCAATTTTCAGATAAAAATTTGATTGTACTATTTGGAAAAACAGGGAAACACCAACTTACTGAAATTGAAAAACGTTCGATTTCAATCACTTATCAATTTTGGAAATTGAAAAAAGAAATTGAAAAACTGAAATTGCAGAAAGAAAAAGCGGTTAAAAAATCTATTGCCGTTTTATCCCGGTAAGCACAAAATCAATAATTCCGATTTTGTTGCGCTGAAACTCGTCATTAATATTTTGACGAATATACGGCACTTCAAGCCCTTTTATTGTGTAAAGTATAATAGTTGCCGAAAGATTGGGGTCGAGCCGTTTAAACACCTTACGCTCAACGCCTTCCTGCAAAATTTTGCGAATCATTTCGTGTTCTTCCTTATCAACTGCGCGGCGCGAGCGTTCAACTTCATAAATATCCATAAAAAAATCAGCACGCAACGAACCATTTCGGCTCACAGCATCTTTTACTGCGTCCAAATGAGAAATTATGTGGCGCATAAGTTTTATATCGGGCGGAAGATTGAGAACTGAAATTTCGCGAAGACATTTGATAATACGAGTTAATTCATTATTAATAACCGCTTTATAAATTTCGTCTTTATCTTTGAAATACATATACAGTGTGCGGCGGCTTTTGCCCGATTCTTCGGCAATATCGTTCATAGTTACGTTTTTTTTGCCTTTTTTGGCAAATAATTTTCGTGCAACTTCAATCAAAGTAAGTGCGGTGCGTGAATTATTTTTGTTCATCAAAAAAACTTTTTGTACAAAAGTAGAAAAAATTACGGTTCATAAATTACCGATTACGATTTTTTTAATAAAAAGTAAAAATCTTTGCTCTATTTTGTTACTTCCTTGAATGTAAAAAAATTATCAGAGCAAAAAAATAAAGTTGCGAAAAACGCAAAAATATTGTTTTTTTATCAAATTTAATATGCGTTTTTTATCATTTTTTTCCCAATTCTCTTATTGAAGGAATTTGCATAACGATAATTCCGATTATAAAAATTGCGATGCCTGCAATGATAAACGAATTTGTCAGACCGATACTTTCGGCGACAAAACCCGTTGCGAGTAAGCCCGGAATTGTGGGTAAAAGAGAGAGAGAGT
>WRGS01000147.1 GCA_009787075.1 Paludibacter sp. | reverse complement strand
TTTTTTTATCCTAATTCACTGTTATACAATGATTTGATACACTCGAAACAAAATAAAAAACGGTAAAATTTCAAGTGTGCAAAGGTACAACAAAATATAGAATAAATCTATAAATTTTGAATAAAATAATATAAAAAATTTTAAAATTATAAGTAAAATACTGATTAACAATATTATTGCAGTTGCAAAATCGATATAAAAATATAATTCAGAAACAGAATAAATTCTCAAAATCAACAAAGGGAAAATTAAAAATCCGCTTAAAGATAAAATGTTAAGATAATTAACATTTACTGTCCGTACTGATGCCTTATCGAAAAATACATACGCTAAAAAACTGTTTATTAACACTTTAATCAAAACAAATGCAGTTGTTATTCCAAGAATCCAGCCGAGTTTGATGTATGAAAAATCAGTTTTTTCTGAAAAAACAAAATTACTGATATACAAACTCAATGAAATTACAAAAAAAATGCTCATTAACACAATTGCAGCGGGAGAAAGTGTATGAAAACTGCGAAAAACCTGATGACGTTTTTCTTTGAAAATCATTGAAAATGAATCTTTTAGAAAAGAATTTGATTTATTAAAAACCAAAATAGGCAAAAACATAAGCAACAATAACCCAGCAAAAATCCATAGCGAATTGCACATCGAATGTGTCAACGGCAAGCCCTCAAACCCTGTTTGAACAGGTGGAACAACAGGTGCAATACGCAAAGTATCCCAATTATAACTCGCGGTTTGCCTCAATGTATCAACCGCCACCAACACAGTGTCGGTCAGCGAGTTTGTTACTTGATTTAATGTTTGAAATTCAGGCATTTATACCATTTACAATTTTACTGTTTTCTTTTTTATAATATTTCAGATATACGAAATTGCATAAATAATTAGATAACTCCCAATTCTTTACCTACTTTTACAAATGCAGCAACACATTTTTCCAAATGTTCGCGCTTGTGAGCTGCAGAAATCTGTACTCGGATACGCGCCTGCCCTTTTGGAACGACAGGATAATAAAATCCTGTAACGTAAATTCCTTCGTTTATCAACCGCGCTGCAAAAGTTTGTGAAAGAGCGGCATCGTAAAGCATTACCGCGCAAATTGCTGATTCTGTTGGCTTTATATCAAAGCCTGCATATTTCATTTGTTTTATAAAAAATTCCGTATTTTCGTGCAGTTTATCCTGCAAAGAATTTGAATTTTCGAGCAATTCAAAGGCTTTAATCCCCGCAGCAGCCACAAGCGGAGGTATGGAATTTGAAAACAAATAAGGACGCGAGCGTTGGCGCAACAAATCAATAATTTCTTTTTTACCTGTTGTAAATCCGCCAATAGCCCCGCCAAACGCTTTTCCAAGAGTTCCTGTAATAATTTCTATTTTCCCTCGAAGATTGTAACGCTCGGTTACGCCGTGCCCCGTTTGCCCAACAACGCCTGCCGAATGACTTTCGTCAACCATTACCATTGCATTATATTTTTCAGCCAAAGCAAAAATTTTGTCCAAAGGCGCAACATTGCCGTCCATTGAAAAAACGCCATCGGTTACAATCAATCTAAAACGCTGTGCCTGCGCAATTTGCAATTGCTGTTCGAGGTCAGCCATATCCGCATTTGCATAGCGATAACGTTGCGCTTTGCAAAGCCGCACACCGTCAATAATTGATGCGTGATTAAGCACATCGGAAATAATCGCGTCTTCTTCGGTAAGCAACGGCTCAAAAACGCCGCCATTAGCATCAAAACATGCGGCGTATAAAATCGTATCTTCCGTGCCGAAAAAGCGTGCGATTGCCGCTTCAAGTTTTTTGTGTAAATCCTGCGTTCCGCAAATAAACCGCACTGACGACATACCGTAACCGCGATTATCAAGAGCCGATTTTGCAGCGGCAATTAATTCAGAATTATCCGATAGCCCTAAATAATTATTGGCGCAAAAATTAATAACTTCTCCCCCACCATCAACTTTGATAGCGGCGTTTTGTGGCGAAACAATAATTCTTTCGTTTTTGAACAGCCCAGCCTGCTGAATTTCAGCAAGTTCGCGCTGTAAATGTTGTTGAAATTGTGAATACATAGTATATTTTATTTACGATTTATTTTTATGAACTAAATAATCAACAAATTAAAAGTCTGTTTAAATTTTTGTATGGAAAGCAAAATTTTGTTCAATTTCTGGATTGCTTCCTGCTGTTATCCCCACAATGAAGTTTTTAGGAGTTTCATTAATAAAAAATTAAAACAAAAATTGCCGACTTAACAGTCGGCAAAATTAGTGTAAAATATAGAAATTTGCAAAATAAATTGAACTATGGATTTAGAGCATGTTCAAATTTAGAAAAAAACAGTGTTAAATATTTGAAGTTCAATAATGAAATTTTTGAATGAATTTTAAACAAAATCTAAAAAAAGATATGTTTTTCAAATTAGAAATTATTGATAAAATAAAAAGTTTATATGTTTTTTGGGAATAAATCAATTCGTAACTTTTAGCACGATAAAAAATCCTGTCCCATTCTACTTTTAAAGCCGATATTCCCCTCTTATCATTTTCTGGCGGAATATAATGATGAAACATATAATATAAAATTTTTTCTTCAAACTGTCGGTCAATCTCAAATGGCGGAACATATTTTGTGTCAATTTGCAATAGATTGACTGTGAGCGAAGTAAGCGCATCTGCCTGCTTTAGCAAGCCAACCGATTTGAGAGTTTGACGGTAATTTTCAATATCAATTTTATCAATATTTGTTTTCCAAAAAGCAGCCAAATCGGTAATTAATCTCAATGAAAATACATCATACGAAAAATGATGAATTGCGTGAAACATATAAAATAATGCCTGAAATTCAATTGGAAACTCGTCCCATATTTGAACATCATCGCTATCGGCAATAATCTTTCTTAAAATTTTGTCAGCGGCTTTGGCTTTTTTCGAATCGTGTATATTAAGAAAAAAAGCGTGATTTTCAATCATTACATTTTTAAAAATAACGCAAATATGTTTATAATACCAACTATCCTGCTTTGCGCCGTTTTCGAGCAATAACTGATTTCCCTGTTTTGTTTTTCCAAAAAGATAAATATCCAAATCGCCAAATTCGCGATGTTCAGGTATGGGATAGCATTTTGCTAAAGAAAAACCTTTAAAAGCCAACATTTTTATGTTATTTTCAGCAAAAAGTTTCTCCATTTGATGCAAAACAGACAATTTGTAAGCGTATTTTTTCTCAATTTTATCAACCTGTACAATCCACAAAAGTTGTAACATTCGCGAAGGCTGCACTTCTTTCGGCAGTAACATTGCACCATCAAATGCTAATGCAAAAACACTGTGCCGCGCTGCAAGATTCATTGTTTTTTTCCACAAATCTTCATCAACATCAACAAATAATGTTGTATCGGGCGGAATTTGCAACAATGCAGCGCGTAAAAGACAGAGTAAGAGCGACATTTCCCTATTCATAATTTTAATAACAATTTTTAATATTTTTTCAACTTCGGCAAAAAATATTGTGGAATTTTTTGTGCAATTTTACAAAAGAGCGTTAAACGTCCAAGCAAACCATATTTTTTAATAATCGCCAAATCTTCGGCAGATTTTTTCTTCTGCAAATTCATTGAAGTGCTTTTCCCGCCGAGCCGCATTTTTACAACCCATTGGTTGAAGAACACTTTTTTAATCTCATCGTTCAAAAACCAGCGCAATGAAATTTCATAATCGCTTGCTATTGAGTAATTTTCATCGTAAAGTCCGTATTTTTCAAAAACTTTACGTTTTACATAAATTGTCGTATGCAACGGAATCCAGCCAAACTTTAAATAATATTTTTTAAACGATTTTGCAGGATAAATTCGTTTTACTTTTGTAATGTCTTGTTTGTCAACATATTGTCCGTTTGCATAAACCAAATCAGCATCAAATGTTTCAAAAATTTTTGCAACTTCTGATAAAGTATTTTCAGAAAAAAACAAATCATCAGAATGTAAAATACCGATTACATCGCCTGTTGCACGTTTAATTCCTTTATTGAGAGCATTATACAAGCCATTGTCTTTTTCCGAAATATAAAGCGAAATTTTGGATTTGTATTTCTCAACCATTTGCTGTGTTCCATCATTCGAACCTCCGTCAATAACAATGTATTCAACATTATTAAAATCTTGACTACAAACAGACTGCAAACACTGTTCAATATGATTTGCATTGTTATAAACTATGGTGATGATAGAGAATTTCATTGTTTTGTTAAAAAATTACGTTTTGCTGTTTAATTCCCGTTCAATATCTTCTATTGAAGGCAGCGATGATTTAAAATTGTCAGGTACTAATTTCGACAAAGTGTATTGCGAAATACCTATTGGCTGATTCATGCTCTCAAGTGAGTATTGAACATCAATATTGTTTTTTGTTTTGCAAATCAGTAAACCAACAGTCGGATTATCAATTTCCTTTTTCATCTGATTATTTACAGCAGCGATATAATAGCCGAGTTTGCCAGTATGTTCTGGTTCGAACTCTTTGGTTTTCAATTCAATAACCACATAGCAACGTAAATCCAAATGATAAAAAAGCAAATCAATATTTCGCTCTCTGTTGCCGATTTTTATAGGATATTGCTTGCCAAGATAGGCAAAACCATGTCCGAGTTCGAGTAAAAATTTGGTAATATTGGCAATCAGTGCATCTTCCAATTCTTTTTCCTTATAATTTTCGGTAAGCATGAGAAAGTCAAAATTATAAGGGTCTTTCAAAACTTCTTTTGCCAAATCACTTTGCAAATCAGGCAACAAACGATCGAAGTTATTCAATGCCTTTGCCTGACTGCTGTACAAATCCGTTTCCATAAAATTCATCAACATAGACCTGCTCCAACCATTTTTTATGGTTTTTTGCACATAAAACAATGCTTCTTCTACGGATTTACATTTTGTAAAAATCTGTATGTGGTGTCCCCAAGGAATTTGAGCAATAGGGTGTTTTTCAAATTCGTCTGTAAAGTGCAGATGAATTTGACTGTTTTTTTTCGCAACAAGTTGTTGTGAAATTATATTGTCTAATTCTGCAACAACTTGTTGCGAAATTGTATTATCTTGATTATAAAACAGATAGAACTGTTTCATATTGAACAAGTTCCGTTCTGAAAATCCCTTCATATCAGGAAATTCTGCCTTCAGTTCTCTGCTTAATTGCTCAAAGAAGCCGCTACCCCACGATGAATCCATTTGGCGAACAACAATATCGCGTCCCAAATCCCAATACAAACGCAACATCTCAGCATTTACTTTTATTGCTGCTTTTATCTGACTTTGGCGAATACGCAACTTCAAATCAATAATCCATTGTTTAAAGTCGGCTGTTTTTAATGGCATAACACTCATTTATTGTTTAACAATTCCTTATATAATTTCAAAACCTAATAAAATATTAATTGCCTGCAAAGTGGTGATGATAGAGAATTTCATTGTATTGCCTTCACATCAATCCCATATTTTTCTTTTATAAACTCAATAATCTTTTCTCTGTCATTGCCGCAGGCGCGTTTTATTTCGTAAATTTTTACATCCACAAGCGTGCGATACCACCAGCCCTGAAAGAAATCCCAAATAAACTGCTGCTTACCTTTTAGGAAGCCAAATTTTAAAATATATCGGTAAACAAAATAGCCGAATGAACGCCAAAACAACGGCGAGCGAGCGTATTTCAGTTTTTTGGTACGCTTGGCTGTTGCCTCTGCGCCAATTTGTAGAGATATATTGTGCTGCACGGTTTCCAACAATCCTAATTCCACATCAAGCAAATCAATCGCTTCGCGAATGGCATAGCCGTTGTGTTTCTCTATCCACCAACCAAAAGAGTTAAGATTGTGGTCATAGAAAGTATGCTGAAATTTTACTGTTGTGCCGTCCAAAATCTGAATATGCTCATCCATCCATCGTTGCTCGCAAACCGCTTTTTTATATTGAAAAATACGCAATAATTCAAGTGGGTGTACCCATTTGCCAAAACAATCCTGCTCACGGTGCAAAATTACCCCCGTAACATTTTCTTCTAATTTCGGCAGTTTTTGCCGTATTTCCTCAACGAGTTCGTCCGTAAGATATTCATCGGCATCGAGGCGCAAAACCCATTTTGTAGTAACAGGAAGATTTTCCAGCGCCCAATTAAACTGTTTGGCATGATTATTTTCCCATTTGTTTTGAAAAACTTTTGCGCCTAACTGTTTGGCAATTTCCACTGTTTTATCCGTAGAAAAAGAATCGACAACAAAAATATCTTTTGAAATTTTTGCCGCATTGCCAATACAACGTTCAATGTGGATTTGTTCGTTGAAAGTGAGGATTATTGTAGATAAGTCAAGCATTTTTTATTTCTCTTTTCTTAATAAATTTCGCAGGAATCAGTATTTATATGTTGTATTAAACTATCTAAATTATAATAAAAATTACATCTCATTTAAAAATTGACGTTTTAATAAAATATCGGCAAAGATAAACAAAATTTTTATATATAAAAAATTGTAAGTAGTTTAAAGTACTAAATGTAACTTTATTTTGCAAAGATAGAAAAAATATTTCTTTGTATCTTCGATTGAACTTGCAACAGAATTCATTCAAATAATTTTGCTTTTTACAGCAAAATTACATCAATTCAAATCAATTCTTCAAAGAACGTTTATATAAGTCTATACATCAATCAATGGTGATTAGACATTTATAAAAAATAAAATTTCTTATCCAAAATTCAAGTAAAATTATGTAATTTTTTCAAAAGTGAATGTTTAAAAAATATATACGAAAGTTAAAGTTACGTTAAATCCGTAGATTTTTCTACGGAAAATTTGCAAGTTATACGGAAAGTTCGTAGTTTTGCAGCGCGAAAAAAAAATTCAAAAATAATTTTCAAAACCTGAATTTAAAAATAGATAAATTATTAATATGAAACCACTTACTCCACAGGAAGAACAGTTAATGCGCTATGTTTGGCAGGCAGGAAAAGGCTTTGT
>WRGS01000146.1 GCA_009787075.1 Paludibacter sp. | reverse complement strand
GAGCCGAAATTTTTGGCGCAAACAATCAATAATATGCTTGAAAACCGAATTGACACCTCGCGTTTTTATGGGCTTGCGCAAAAAAATTGCTGGGAAAATGAGGAAAAAATTCTTTTGAAAATTGTAAAAGGTAAATTGTAAATTATCAGATATTTATGCTGTCAATCTTAATTCCGACATATAATTATGACATCAGAAAACTTGTAAATGATTTGCACAATCAGGCAAATGCGTTAGGTATTGATTTTGAAATAGTTGTGATGGAAGATGGTTCGCAAAAATATCTCTGCGAAAATAAAACTGTCGGAAATTTAACTTTTGTAAAATATCACGCGCTTTCTGAAAATATTGGGCGTGCGTCAATTCGTAATCGCTTGGCTGACAGTGCAATATATTCCTGTTTGCTGTTTTTGGATTGCGATGTGGAAATTTGCAGAAGCAATTTTTTGGAATGTTATTTGAAATTATTTCACGAAAATTGTGTGATTTCGGGCGGTCGAATTTATGAAAACAAGGTAGAAAAGCAATATTCTCTTATTGCAAAATACGGAAAAACACACGAACAATTTACAGATAAAAACCTGAAAATCAGAAAGAAATATACTGTGCTTACAACTCCCAATTTTTTAATTGATAAAAATATTTTTAAAAAAGTACGATTTGACGAAACAATAAAACAATATGGACATGAGGATACGGTTTTTGGAATAGAACTTCAACGGCAAAATATTGATATTATGATGATTGACAATCCTGTTTGCCATATCGGACTTGATGATAATACCGCTTTTCTGAAAAAAACTGAACTTGCTTTGCAAACTCTTTTAAATATTTATAAATCAGGAAATTATCCAGAATTGCAACAAATTTCCAAAATTCTTTCATTTTATTTGAAAATAAAAAAGTTGCATTTAAATAAAATAATTTCTTTAAATTATAAAACATTTAAACCGTTAATAACCAAAAATTTAACATCAAAAAATCCATCAATGTTACTTTTCGATTTTTATAAACTTGGATTTCTTACAAAATTGTAGTAATTTTGCGCTATAAAAATAATTTTAATAATTCGTGTGCTTGATAACCACGTTAAAAACAAGTATGAACAAGAAATTTTCACAAACTTATCTTTTTTTCGCATTGCTTTTCGCCACATGCCTGATTGTGGCAAATATTGTTGAGCAAAAACTAATCACAATTGGACCTTTTGAAGCGACTGCCGGACTGTTGATTTTTCCGCTTTCGTATGTTGTAAATGACTTAATAGCCGAAGTTTGGGGCTATAAGGCGATGCGTACGCTGATTTGGTACGGTTTTTTGATGAATTTTATCGCTGTTGCAGTATTCCATTTGGCAATTTTTATGCCGCCGTCAGAAAATTTTACTAATCAGGAGGCGTTTTCACTTGTTATGGGAAATACGCTGAGGCTAACGGCTGCAAGTTTTATTGCGTTTTTAACAGGCTCATTTTTAAATGCTTACATAATGAGTAAAATGAAAATTGCACAGGGTGGACGCGGATTTTCTTTGCGGGCGATAGTTTCTACCATTGTAGGCGAAGGCGCAGATTCGGTTGTGTTCTTTACAGTTGCTTTTGGCGGAATATTGTCTGTTAAAGCGCTGATTACTTTGGTTTTAACGCAAACTGCAATGAAAACCTGCTACGAAATTATCATTTTGCCGTTGACAACTCAAATTGTAAAATTTGTTAAAAAGCGCGAGCAAACTGATATTTTTGATAACGATATTTCGTACAATCCTTTTAAAATAAAATTTAAAAACTGAAATTTTTCAGAAAAAAACTGTAATTTTGCAGCATTCGTAAATTGTGATTATAACAATGCACACAAAAGAAGAAAAATTGCAGGAATTTGGACGGTTGCTTGATGTTCTCGACTGTTTGCGCGCCGAATGTCCTTGGGACAGGGAGCAAACTTTCGATTCTTTGCGCCCGCTCACTGTTGAAGAAACTTTTGAACTTGCAGACGCAGTTTTTTCAAAAGATATGTTGTTGATTAAAAAAGAGTTGGGCGATGTATTGCTGCATATTCTTTTTTATTCAAAAATTGGCGATGAAAACGGTGAATTTGATATTTTTGATGTTTGTAAAGCATTGACCGACAAGTTAATATATCGCCATCCGCATGTTTTTGGCAAAGTTGATGCAACGACTGCCGAAACAGTTTCGCAAAATTGGGAAAAACTCAAGTTAAAGGAAAAGGACGGCAATCGTTCTGTGCTTGCAGGAGTTCCGCATACTTTGCCTGCGTTGATTAAGGCATACCGCATTCAAGATAAGGCGCGGAGTGCAGGTTTTGATTGGGAGCAGCCTGAGCAGGTTTGGGATAAGGTAAATGAGGAAATGAACGAACTTCAAGCGGAAATTGCTGCTAATGATGCTGACAAAACAGAAGCCGAATTTGGCGACTTGCTTTTTAGCGTTATTAATGCCGCACGGCTGCATGGAGTGAATCCCGAAAATGCACTTGAACGCACAAACCGTAAATTTATTAAACGTTTTAATTTTCTGGAAGCCAATACTTTGGCAAAAGGAATTGACTTAAAAAAGATGACTCTTGCCCAAATGGACGAAATTTGGGAAAAGGCTAAAAATATTGATTAAAAAAATGGCACAATATTTGCAGGATAAAAACAATAATTTGTAATAATTAATAAATTTTAAAAAAAATAAAAATGAAAAAAGTTTTTAGTATTTTTTTAATTGGCAGTATGCTTTGTTTTGCTGGCAATATTAAAGCGCAAGACGCATCAGAAGGCGGTTTTTTGGAACACGGAGGTATCGGCTTGAATGTAAATTTCCTTAAAGGTTATGGTATTTCAGCCCATCTTTCTCTTTTGCCAACTCTTAAAGCAAGGGTAGGGTTAAACTATTTTGGTCTTGGTATTATACCAACAATTTTGGGAAGTACTGATTTTCATGCAAATGATTATGATTTTAAAACGACGGGAATTGGCGAAGAAACTGTTGATGGAAAAATCACTAAAATTAATCTTGCTATGATTAATGGAAGTATTTTAGCCGACTGGTATCCTTTTGGCGGCAATTCGGTTTTTTCAATTACGGGAGGTTGTTACATTGGCGCAGACAGAGTAAATGTTGCGGGCGATGCGCATAACGATTTCTCTTACCAAAATATCCAAATAAAAACCAATAACGATGGCACTTTCAAGGGCTATATTCAAATGGGTAATATTATTAAACCTTATATTGGCATTGGTCTTGGTAAAACAATTCCTAACAGCCGAGTAGGTTTTCGCTGGGATTTGGGTGTAGTTTATCAGGGCAAACCAAGTTTTTACAGCGACAATGCAAAAGGTGGTAAATTTAACGCTGATGAAATTGATAAAGAAGGTATGGGAGACGGTTACAATGCAGTATATAACGCAGTTACAATGCCGATTTTTCCTCAAATGCAATTTACATTAAGTTATAGAATTTTTTAATAAAAAAAGATTTATCAAAAGCGATTTGAAAGCAAATTTCAAGTCGCTTTTTTGGTTTTTATAAAAATGTTGAGTGTGTCCAAACAAAAACTTGTGCGCTCGCTGGCGATGAAAAAATTTCGGGACAGCGAAGGATTGTTCGTTGCCGAAGGCGCGAAACTTATTTGCGACCTTGCAAACGGCGGCTTGGAATGTGTTTATTTATTTTCAACACAAAATTCTTATGTTGCTGAAAATAAAGAATTTATAGAAATTACCGAGCAGGAACTGCAAAAAATTTCCAATCAAAAAACGCCGCAAGGCGCATTGGCGGTTTTTAAAATTCCAAAATATGAAATTAATTTTGAAAATATAAAAAATGAACTTTCTATTGCCCTCAGCGATGTGCAAGACCCGGGAAATGTCGGTACAATTATTCGGCTTGCCGATTGGTTTGGCTTTGCAAATATTTATTGTTCAGAAGGTTGCGCCGATGCTTTTGCGCCGAAGACTGTTCAGGCAACTATGGGCGCACTCGCCAGAGTGAAAATTCATCGTGTTAATTTACACGAATTTTTATCTGCAAATACTAAACACACAACAATTTACGGAACTTTTCTCAAAGGCGAAAATATTTATCAAACGCAACTGAAAAAAACAGGAATTATTGTAATGGGCAGCGAAGGCAACGGAATATCAGAAGACATCAAACCGTTGATAACCAATAAAATAACAATTCCAACTTTTTCTCAAAACAGCCAAAGAACCGAATCTCTAAATGTTGCGGTTGCCGCTGCGATTGTTTGCAGCGAGTTTCGCAGAAATGAATAACTGCATGTGAAACGCAGCAATTCTGTTTTTTTTTTATTATTTTTGCAGAAAATAATATTATAAAAAACGCGTTGGCGGAATTAAATTTTAACTATCTGATAGTCAGCCGTTAATATTACAGTTTTTGCAAATTATAATCAATCGTATTTTATTGATTGTCAATCTATTACAAATTAATTCCACCAATGCGTTATAAAAAATAGATTAAAACATTTTTAAGTTTTACAATGAGAATATTAACAGGAATTCAGGCGACGGGAACGCCGCATTTAGGAAATATTTTAGGAGCGATTTTGCCTGCGATTGAACTTTCGCAACGTCCTGAAAATGAGTCGTTTTTGTTTATTGCAAATCTTCATTCGCTCACAACGGTAAAAGAGGCTGCTGTTTTGCTTGCCAACACTTACGAGATTGCGGCAGCGTGGCTTGCTTGCGGCTTGGATACAGAAAAAACGCACTTTTATTGCCAAAGCGATATTCCCGAAGTGTGCGAATTGTCGTGGTATTTGTCGTGTTTTTTCCCATATCAGCGGCTTACGCTTGCGCACTCGTTTAAGGACAAAGCCGACCGCCTTGACGATGTGAATGCGGGGCTTTTTACCTATCCTGTGCTTATGGCGGCGGATATTTTGCTTTACGATGCGCAAATTGTGCCTGTGGGAAAAGACCAATTGCAGCATCTTGAAATGGCGCGGGATATGGGTGCGCGTTTCAATAATAAAATGGGTGAAACTTTTGTTTTGCCTGAATCGAAATTGCAGGAAAACACGAAATATGTTGTAGGCACTGACGGGCAAAAAATGTCGAAATCGCGCGGGAATACCATTAATATTTTCTTGCCCGAAAAACAGTTGAAAAAGCAAATTATGGCAATTGAAACAGACAGCACGCCGCTCGAAGCGCCGAAAAATCCTGATACAGACAAAGTTTTTGCATTGTATCAACTTATTGCAAATAAGGAAGATACGGAAATTTTGCGGGGAAAATATTTGGCAGGAAATTTCGGTTATGGACACGCAAAGCAGGAATTGCTGAATTTGATTTTGACAAAATTTGAAACCGAACGCAATCTGTACAATTTTTATATAAATAATTTGCCTGAAATTGATAAAAAATTAGCCGAAGGAGCAGCCAAAACCCGCCCCATAGCGCAGCAAACGCTCAAACGAGTAAGAGAAAAATTGGGATTGGTTGTTCGTTAGAAGATTGAAGTTGGAAGATGGAATTTTTTTTATTAAAATTATCTCATTGTCAGCACAACAGGTAATTTAAATTCTTTTTTTTCTCCTGTGTTTGCGTTAAAAAACTGAAAATAAAGCACATATACAGCCGCATTGGCAATTTTTCCATCATCGCGCGTTCCGTCCCAAATTATAAATCCGTCTGATGAAAGCAAAATGTTATCACACAGTTTCTTAATCCGATTGCCAATCGCATCGAAAATCACGGCGTTGGCTGTTGTACCAATTAAATCTGTTGCGTAACGAATGTAGCAAAGGTCGTTAAAACCGTCATTGTCAGGCGAAAAATATTCCGTTTCGAGCCAAAGACGATTGTCGGTTTCAGAGTTTTGTAATTGGTGGAATTGTGAATTTTTATATCCTGGCGTTCCATAATTCACATCAGAAGCCGCAGAATGCCAAGCAGTTGCATCGTCAGACAACATTTGCGGATTAATTTTTTCTAACGAAACATTCCGCACATTGCTCAAAAGCACGTGATGCATTTTTGGAGAATATTTAAATTTGTCAAATTCTATTTCACCGCTTTCGTCAAGCAGAACAATAGTTGCTCCATCGTTGTTAAGTGCATTCCAACGTGTTGTAGAATATATTTTTGCCGTTTCTTCCGTTAAATTAAAATAATAGTGAAGTTGAATTGCATTATTGCTGAAAGCCGCGCAACCGTTTGGTAATAAAAGAGTTGATGGTGGAATTACAACAAAAGTATTGTAACTTCCATCTGTTTTTAAATTTGCAAATTTAAAGTTTGAAATATCAAGCGTATCGGAAGTCAAATTCGCAATCTCAACATATTCAGGCACGTTTTCTGATGTGTTGAACATAACTTCGTTCCACGTAATATCGCCAAATTGCGGTTTTGAATAAATTTTTATTTCAGGCGGAATGTTTCCTGTAACTTCAATATTATCAAATATATATGCTCTGCCTGTTGTGCCTGAATTACGATAAAGTACGCCAAAATAATCGCCGTGAATAACTGAATTATTAAAAGTTGTTCCTTCAAGGTAAAAATCTGTTTCTTCAGGTTTTTTAGAATAAAGCGCAAAGTTTCCTTCTGTATCGCGCGTTACTCGAATTGTTAATATAACAGGCTGATAATCAATGCGTTTATCTACACCATCAATAATTTTGGTTTTTGTTGTTCCGTGTTGCACAAAAAGCGAAATTTCATCATTTGTTCCGCCGATTTGTACATAGTACGCATCGCAGACATCTGGAGTTAATTCATTGGAAATTAAATAAATACTGGCATAATTGCTTGAACTTGTGGTATAATTTATCCGCACATCTACCTGCCAAACAGCATCGTTCATTGCCCGCGAAGGAGTGAAAAGATAAGAAGTTGAGGTTACGGTAGCACACGATTGCAATTGAAAATTGCTGTTAATAAAAAAATTATCAACAGTTCCAATCCATTGTGGATTTTGCGTAAAATCACCGTCCGAAAAATCGTCAAAAACCTGTGCATT
>WRGS01000145.1 GCA_009787075.1 Paludibacter sp. | reverse complement strand
TATTCCCGCCACTTGGCTCAACGACCGCGACCAATTTCTTTATCCAAACCCAAAATGGGAAAAAGATATTGAATTTCAGAACGATTGCCTTGCCTATACGCTTTTTAATAACAACATATCATCAAAATACGGCGTAAATCATTGGATACCATTCACTGAACACGAAGTAAATGCACGAGATAAATTTGAAAGTCATTTTATGATGAGTTTTATTAGTGGAAAATTAATTCAAAATGGATATTCCGATTTATTTGAACAAAAAGAGAGTGAATTTTGCCCAAAACGCGAATTTTCGCCGGAAGCAAAACAGGTTTTCGATGCGGGACGTGAACTTTGGAAATATTATCACGAGCAGCCAAATATCAATGTAAATGCAAGTTTATACGATATTCGAGAATATTTTCAAGGCAGAAATGACAGCGGAAAAATGCAAAACAAATCCGAAGACGAAAAATATAATGAATTAATTAAAAATCTGCGTAATAGTTTGGAGGTTTTGGCGCAAAAAATTGAGCCGAAAGTGTATGAATACGAGTTTTTAAAAAATTAAAAAATAATGACCAATACTTCACGCTTACATATCGGGCTGTTCGGAAGGCGCAATACAGGTAAAAGTTCGGTAATAAACTGTTTGACAGGGCAAAATTTGTCTATCGTGTCCGAAATTGCAGGCACTACTACCGACCCTGTGAAAAAATCTGTTGAAATACCCGAACTTGGCGCAATTGTGCTTATTGATACCGCAGGCATTGACGATGCGGGCGATTTGGGGAATAAACGCGCGGACAAAACCCGACAAACAATCCGACAGGTAGATATGGCTGTTATTGTTTTTTGTAATAATGATTTTTCAGAAGAAGAAAAACAGTTGGCAAAGCAGTTGCAGCAATTGCAAATTCCGTTTATTCTTTTGCATAATAAATCGGACGAACAGTCGATGGATAAATCTGTTTCTGACGAGTTGGTCAATAATTATAACGTTGATTTACTTGATTTTTCTGCTAAAACAGGTGCAGGATTGGAAACTTTGATTGAGTTGTTGCGCAAAAACGTGCCTGATAATTTCAATAAACTTCCGCCGTTGTTTGGCGATAAGATAAAAGCAGGCGATATGGTTCTGCTAATTACTCCTATCGATTCAGAAGCGCCTGCCGGACGTATGATTTTGCCGCAGGTACAGGCAATACGCGAAGCGTTGGATTATAATTGTATTGCGATTATTTTAAAAGAAACGGAAGTATCCGATTTTATGTCGCTTACAAGTATTGTTCCGTCTTTGGTTATCACCGACAGCCAACTTTTTGGCAAAATTGATAAACTTATTGCGCCTGAAATTCCGCTTACAAGTTTCAGTATATTGTTAGCCCGACAAAAAGGAAATTTTGAAGCATATCTGAAAGGCACTCCGCATATTGACAAACTCCGCGACGGCGACCGAATTTTAATTATGGAAAGTTGTACGCATCACAGCACCTGCGACGACATCGGGCGCGTAAAAATTCCTCGCTGGCTGCAGGAATATACAAGTCGGCGTTTTGAATTTGATATAATTGCAGGACTGACCGACCCGCCGCGCCCTGTTGGCGAATATGCTTTGGTTTTTCAATGCGGCGGCTGCATGATTACCCGCAAGCAACTTCTTAACCGAATACAAACAGCCATTGATGCCAATGTTCCTGTTACTAATTATGGCATGGCAATCGCTTATATTAAAGGCAGTTGGAAACGAAGCGTGGAATTATTTGTTTAAAGTTTAATATCAAATTTTCAAAAAAATCATTCATATTTATTCCATTTCACAACTTGATTAAATGCTTTGCGGCGTTTTTCCCGTTGAGTGTCAGCGCTATATCCAAGCGTAATAAGCAATGCAATTCGGCGATTTTCAGGAATTTTTAAAATAGACTTTACCTTTTTTTCGTCAAAACTTTCGAGCATACAAGTTCCCAAGCCGATGTCGGCGGCTTGCAGGCAAATATGCGCCGCTGCAATGCCCATATCAAGCGAAGTGAAATCAATTTTTCTCAACGCCGCTCCAAACCGCGCCATAAAAAGCGGCTTTTCCGCCACCAACGCAATTACAACAGGCGCTTGCTGCACAAAGGCGCCGCCCATTCGGTATGCACAATCGGCAATGCGATTTCTCTGCGCCGCATCATCAACCGCTACAAAAGTCCAACTTTGCGCGTTATTTGCCGAAGGCGACAAACGCCCCGCCTCCAAAACCATTTCAAGTTTTTCTTTCTCAACCGCCTTATTATGATACACACGGTCGCTTTGGCGGATTTTTATAAGTTCTTTAAATTCCATATTAATTTTTAATTATTTATGCAAAAGTAGTATTTTTAATCATGTCTTAAAAGTATTTTTGTACATAGATTATTCTTCTTCTTCCGTTGCTTTTTCCTGCTTTATCCAAAAATCGACATAAAGCGGCAAATGGTCGCTGTAGCCATTGTGATAAATAAAACCATTATATGTGCGAAATGGCTTTTCTCCAATATCTGCTTCATCTTTTTCGAGCAAAAAAATGGCGTTAAAAACGTGTGCATCTGACTGTTGAGTGTAAAAGTGGTTTTCAATATTAAGCAAATTGCCCGAAACAATAAATTGGTCGAGCATTCCCCATTGTCCTGCGTGTTTGTATGTGCCTTTACCTGCAAGATGCAGCGGCAGGGCAAGGTTGTAAAGTTTGTCAGCTTGCGGTTTTGACTCAGGCAGTTCAGCACGCAACGCCTGTGTAATACTTTTATTATCAGGATAATCATTAAAATCACCCATAATAATTATATTAGGATTTTTATAAACATAAATTAAACTATCTACCTGATGTCTAATGATTTGTGCAATAAAAACTCGGCGATTTTCCGATTCCAACTCGCCTTCGAGGCGCGAAGGCAAATGGCATACAAAAATATGCAAAATATCGCCTGTTGGTACTTTACCTGAAACCATCAACACGTCGCGCGTCTTTACTTCGGGCGCAAAAGGGAAATTAATTGTAATCGGTTTGCTGTAAGTAATCTTAAACTGCTTCGGACGATAGAGCAATGCCACATCTACTCCGCGAATATCAGGCGAATCGTAATGAACAAACTGATAATTAAACGCATGCAAACCCGAATTATGAATTAAATCGACAAGCGCTTTTTTACTTTCTATCTCACACAAACCAACAATTGGCGGCGGCGACCAACCTCCAATTGCTGCAAGTACTTTTCCTATGCGCACTTGCTTGGTTTTATAACGCGAAAAGTTCCAATGACGTACTCCATCGGGCAAAAATTCCTCGTCCATAGTTGCAGAATCATTTACTGTATCAAAATAATTTTCTACATTGTAACTTACAATTCTAAACTGTTCGCGCTCATAATTTTGCATTTGTGCCGCCTTTGGAATAAATATTAAGAAAAGTATCAGAACAAATTTTTTCATTTTAATTTTTCTAATTAAAAATCCTGTTTTTCGTCATTGCAAACGTGGTGAAACAATACAATTTGCTACTCTTGGATTCATAATTTGCATTTAAGTTAAAGGTTTGATTTTAAATTTTGATAAGTATGATTTCTTAAACTTGAAAATCATATAATCAAACTCGCTTTTATTAAAATAATCATAATTTTCTTTTACAACAAATTTGCCTTTATCAAATATTATCAAAATTCCTAATTCATACCACATATACGGTCCTAATATTTCAAAATATCGCGGATATAAGTACAGATATTTTTTCTTTTTATAATCAAAATAAGCAATTTGGTCAAAATGTAAAAATGACACTTTTTTTAAATTGAAGTGATAAATAACTTTATTATTAAAGAAAATCGTATCTTTCCATAAACAAAGTTTAAAATTTTCACTATTTTCAAAGAACAATGTATCAACATAATACTCTCTTTGTGTGGTAACAGATGTGTCATTTTCATCATAATAAAAAATAGAATCAACGTACGTTTCTATTATACTGTCTTCCAAAGAAAACAAAATATTGATTTTTTTTTTTTTGAGAAAATGCAAAATTACAACTGCCTGCCATTATTGCAACGGTACAAATAATGATTACTTTTTTCATTATTATTTATTTTTTTTTCAAAATTATGATAATCTGTTTATCAATAATCTTTTGTTTTCATAATCGTACCATTTAAAGAGCAAATATTTTTATTTTTTCAAAATAATCGCTGTTCCCATTCCGCCGCCAATGCAAAGCGAAGCAAGCCCTGTATGCTTGTCGGTGTGCAGCATTTCGTAAATCAGCGAAACTACAATACGATTGCCTGATGCGCCAATCGGATGACCCAAGGCTATTGCCCCACCATTAATATTTGTGCGTTCGTCAAGCCATTGAGAAGTAACATTGTGATTTTTAGCAAGTTCGCGCATAACGCCAAGCGCCTGCGCTGCAAAAGCCTCGTTGAGTTCAAAAACCTCAACATCGCTCAGTTTCATTTCGGCTTTTTTAAGTGCCTGCGTTATTGCAGGAACGGGTCCTAAACCCATAACATCTGGTTCTACGCCTCCCTGCCCAACTGATATAATTTCTGCCATAGGTTTTATATTCAACTTTTTGACCATATCTTCGGAAGCCAGCAGAACAAAACTCGCTCCATCGTTTATCCCCGATGCGTTGCCTGCGGTAACTGTACCGTCCTTTTTGAACGCGGGACGCAGTTTGGCAAGTTTTTCCAAATTTGTTGCTCTGTTTGGAAATTCATCAGTATCAAAAATTATAGTTTCTTTTTTGGTTTGAATTGTCAGCGGAACAATTTCGTCTTTGAATTTACCGCCGTCAATAGCCGTTATCGCTTTTTGTTGCGATTTGAAAGCAAATTCGTCCTGTTCTTCGCGTGAAATCCCGTAACGTTCTGCAATATTTTCTGCGGTAATTCCCATGTGCTGATTTGAAAACGCATCTGTCAGCCCATCGTAAACCATATGGTCGATTATTTTAAAGTCGTTCATTTTTACGCCGTTGCGCACAGCGGCAGGCAAAAGATATACCGCTTCCGACATTGACTCTGTTCCACCTGCCAAAATCAGTTCCGCCTCGCCTGCACGAATGCTGTTCAAGCCGTTAAGAATGGTTTTCATTCCACTTCCGCACACCATTTGCACTCCGCACGCGGGTACTTCCACAGGTACGCCGCCTGCAATAGCCGCCTGACGCGCCACGCCTTGCCCCTGCCCTGCAACCAGCACACCGCCGACAATCACTTCATCAATCAAAGCAGGGTCAATTTGTGTTTGCTTAAAGATATCTTTGATAACTGCGCTTGCCAACTCCACCGCCGAAACGCCGCTTGTTGTGCCGAGAAACTTGCCAATAGCCGTTCGTTTGGCGGCAATAATATAAACTTTTTTCATTATTAAAATATATTAATTTAAGGAATGATAATTTGAATTTTTTGACAAAATTAGAAATATTTTTATTAATAAACAATCATTTTGCCGCAAAAGATAAAAATATTATTTTTGTGCAAAATTTATGATTTCTAAATAATATGGATAATGCCTGTCTGGTTTTTCGTCCTGCCGAATGTGTGCTTTATATGCACAGTGAATTTGGCGGAGTGGTTTTGCAACATCGGTGGACGCTGGATTTGTGGCACGCGGCAGAAGATGATTTTGTGCGCGTACTTGCCAAAGCCACAGAAATTCAGCAAAACACCGCAAAATTACAGATTATTTGCCAGTCAGCGCATTTTGTTTTTGTGCCGCTTGCGATGTTTGTGCCTGAAGATGCGCATTATTTTCTTAATTTTGAGAAAAAAACGGAAAATTCTGTGCTTTGCAGCAATATTATTAAAGAAAAAGAAATTGTTGCTGTGTTTGTTGCTCCGCAAACGCTTGTTAAGGCGCTTTCACGCATTTTTGACGATGCAAAAATACTTTTACATTTAACTCCAATTATTGAAAATAAACAAAATACAAACGAAAATTTTGTTCAGATTTTTTTTGCCGAAAATACATTTGATGTTTTGGTTTTTAAAAATAATCAGCTTAATTTTTATAATTCCTTCAAATTTAACACAAAAGAAGATGTTTTGTATTTTTTGACAGCAATTTTTGAGCAACTTTCATTGAACTTTGAACAAACCGAAATTTTTATTTATAATGAAATAAATCAGAAAAATACGGTTGAATTTTTAAAGAAAAGTTTTAAAATTAAAATTCCTGTTTATTGACAAAAACGAAGGTTGTATTAAAAGCACAAAAAATTTAACTGCAAGTCGAGCATCGCATTTGTAATACTAAAAAACAAAAAAGGTTTAAAATTCTGATATTTATGCCTGATAAATTTACAAATTAATATAAACAGAAAAATTTTACAAAAAATCATCATTTTTTTGTTTGTTTTTTAAATAATTCTTTTATCTTTGTACTAAAATTTTAAGATAATAATAATTCTAATTCTATTGCAGATTTATTATTATGATAATGATATTTTTTGAAATATTACTTTTTGCAACACTTTATTTACCAATCTGCTGCATTATTTTCAGAGAAACAGATATTTCCCTCCAACTACTTCCCCGCCTTATATACGCAACTACTTCTTTGTTATTTGAAGAAGGCGACCTGCCGCTTCCGCGCTTTGTTATTTCTTGAAAGTTGATTTATAAAAACATATTTTTTGCTAATCTGTGTTTTTAATAGGTAATAATTAATAATAATTAAAAAAAAATTACAAAAATGAAAAAGAAAAATTTATTTAATAGTACCCGCGCTTATGCTTGCAATAGCGAGTTTTAGCGGGTGCGACAGGCAAGAACCAACTTGCAGCAAGTGTGAAAATCAGACAGATACTGTATATGTATCTGTACCTGACCAGCAGGAAGATTCCATTATGAATCTGCTATGCCATAAATGGAAAATAGTGGAATTTGTAGATGACTGGAATGGAACCCGTACCGTACCTGAAGGTATTAATGATAATTTT
>WRGS01000144.1 GCA_009787075.1 Paludibacter sp. | reverse complement strand
TATAAAGCCTTATGGCAAAAAACATAAAAGAGGCTGCCTTTTGGGAGCAGCCTCTTCACTTTTTGTAGACCTGTATTTTAAAAATTTCAAATAAAATGAAAAAGAATAAACACTAATTTATAAAATTATTTTTCCAACTTTTTCTCCGCAGCGTACAATTAATATACCTTGTCCTGCAGCAGAAATTGTGTTAGTTCCTTCTTTAGCAACGCGATTAACAAGCATCTGACCTGCTACATTATAAACCGCAATTTGCTGTCCTGCCTGTGCATTATCAACTACGATATTGCCATTGTTTGAATAAATTTCAATAGAATTATTGTCTATTGTTTCAACAATGCTAGTATTTTCACCTGTAATTTTAATGTTATCAAGACGATAACCGAAATTTGTAGGGTTATTTGCAGCAGTGAAAAAGAAACGCAATTTTATAGTTGCAGCATCAGGAATTGCAATTTCACCTGACGAAACATAAGTGTTTCCATTTGTAATTGCTACCGAAGGTACAGTTACTGCTGCATCGTTTACTTCTACAATTATTTTGTTAACATTTGTAGGCAAATTGGAGCTTCCTGCATTTGTAGCAAGGTCAAAAGAAAGTTTCATGTTTTGGTAATCTGCAGCTGCGATACCTGAAATGATTAAATCGGCGTCGAAATTCGCAGGAAACCAAACATGTGAATTTATAGTACTTGTCGCTCTTACATCAGGGTAACGTTCGGTTGTATATGAAAATGTTACAACTCCGAAGTTATCCCATCCTTCCCAAGCAGCGACACTTGGGCGTGTTCCAGTTGTTGGCGCACCTTCCCCGCATGTTTCATTAAACACAACCGTTGTTTGCGCCGAAACGCTAATCATTGTTGCCGCAATGGCAACCATTAAAAGAGTAATTTTTTTCATGTTACATTAAAATTAAAAAGTTTATATTAGTTATTAAATTTATTTCGCTGTTTAAAAAGAGTATTTTACCTGATTTACAAAACTTTTATCAAAATCAATATCTTAAATTTTTTCAATTCATTTTTGCCGCAAAGTTAGTATTATTAAAATCAATTTCAATGAAATTTATGTTAAATTTTTATTAAAAATTCATAAAAATTACCTAATCAGATTTATATCGCCTTTAAGTACATATTTTCTGCCGTCCGTGCCTGTGGCTTTTATATAATAAAAATAAGGACCTGCTGCTGCATCGCGCTGCCCTATTTTACCATTCCAGCCACGTTGCGGATCGTTGGTTTCAAAAATTTTATTGCCCCAGCGGTTATACACAGCCATTTGAAAACTGCGCAAAGAGCGGTATGCCACGCGGAATTCGTCATTTATCCCATCACCGTTGGGCGTAAAAACATTTGGCACTTCCAAAGCCGACTCGTTGATTTTTACATTCACAGAATCGGTGTAGGAACATTGCTGATTTGACGAAACAAGCACAATCTTATATTGTCCGTAGTCGTTGAAAGTATAACGAAAATCGGCTGCTGTGCGCGTAAAAAAGAATATATTTTCCTTAAAAACCGTCCATTGATTGTGTGCAACAGCGGCGGTCGGATTGCCGATAAAATGAATATCAAGCGGAGCAGAACCTTCGAGAAAATTTTTATTGTCAGGTCGCTGGTGTTCGTTTGCGGCATCGCGGGTTGTGGTTTCGGTGATAAGTTTGTTCTTTACCGCAATTGCCTGATATGTAACGCTTTGTACAGTTGCAGGCGTAATTCCCAAATCATTTGCAAAAGGGTCGGATATTGTAGCAGAGAAATTTGTATTTACTAAGGGCGCAGGTATTTGCGCTGAATTATTTCCGTTTAAAACGGTTACAGCCGTAGTGTCGGCAGTAATCCACGCATCTGTTCCCCAACTTTGAGTGGTATAAGTTACGGATACATTTCTGTTAATATTATGAATTTCGCCGTTCTTGTCTTGATACCGAAGCGGCGGAATATTTCCGAAAAAATTTAAAACAACATGTTCGCAGGCATTGGCATCATTGGGGTTGAAAGTAACATTGTTAATTTGCGGCATAATTTGAGAATAATCAATAACCCAAAAAGTAATTTCCTGAGCGCCGTCAATTTTCAAAGAATAACCCGTAGCCCCGTCAGGCGAAATATAATTCTGGTTGCTGATAGAAATTGCGGGATTTGAAAATTTATACCATTCAAAAGTTGTTCCTGCGCCTGTGTATTCAATTTGAGATTGCGCTGTAATATGGTCAAAAACAACAAGATAAGTAATTCCTGCGTAAGTGTCGTAATGTACTTCGCTGCCTGCCGGATTGCTTACAATAATTTGCGCATTTGCAGTACAAAAAATTGCTAATAATGTGAATATTAATATTTTATATTTTTTCATAAAAATTCATTTTTAATTCTACAAAGATATTGATTTTTAATAATACAAAAAAATTTTTGAATTATTTTTTAATAAAATAAAAAAGTGCAACGTTTCTCAACGCTGCACTTTTCATTATCAAATATATAATATAAACAAAAGTTTAATTATTTTTTCTTAACATCAGATTTGCCGTATGTTGCCCATTCTTCGTCTGTTGGCGATTTTACAACAACTTTACGGTCTTGCTGACGTTCTGCGTCTGATGCAGTTTCAGGAACTACAGCATTTGCTTCACCAACTCCAATAGATTTCAGTTGAGCAGGATTTACACCGCGTTTTTCCAACGCTGCTACAACTGCTGCCGCTCTTGCCTGAGAAAGTTTCAGGTTAGAAGCATCATTGCCTTTTTTGTCGGTTTCACCGATGATAAGGAATTTTTCGTTTGGCGATGCTTTAATAGCCTTAGCGGCTTCGTCCAACGCTGCCGATGAACTTGGGCGGATTGTTGATTTGCCAAGGTCGAACAACAAATTCTTATCTTTAAATGCTTCGGTTACTGCAACTGCTGTTGGTTTCGGGCAGCCTCTGTATTCTTTCAAACCAAATTGATTCGGGCAGTCATCGTCTTTATCCAAAATTCCGTCTCCGTCGCTATCAGGCCAAGGACAACCGTTATTTTCTTTCGGACCTGCTACATTGGGGCAGCGGTCAATGTTGTCGGTTACTCCATCTCCATCGGTATCAGGCCAAGGACAACCATTGTTTTCTTTCGGACCTGCTACATTGGGGCATTTGTCGTACTGGTCGAGAACTCCGTCACCATCGGTATCTGGCCAAGGGCAACCGTTATTTTCAGCTGGACCTGCTACACTGGGGCATTTGTCGTCTTTATCTAAAACGCCATCGCCATCACTGTCTTCCCACGGGCAACCGCCATTTTCTTTTGGACCTGCTACATTTGGGCAACGGTCTTTGTTGTCTTTGATTCCGTCTCCGTCAGAGTCTTTGCTGCCGAAACGAATCATCAACGATGCAGAAGCCTGCCAAAAGTTAGATACGTCGCTTCCGTCAATGGGAGATGGAACGTAATCGCCTTGAAGGTTCAAACCGAGATTTTCGGTAAACCAAAAGTTTGCACCAATGCCGCCGGGCGCCATAAAGTGATTTGCAAAGTTCTTCACGCTTTCTTTGTTGCTGAAACTTGGAATAAACAGACCATTAGCATCTTCCAAAGGGAAATTAACGTTGCTGTAATCGTGGCGCAAATAACTTGCACCAAGGCGAATGTAGGGGTCAAACCAGCTATTTTCGTTCCACAAGCCTGCAAGTTTGAATTGCAAACCAAGACCTGTCATCAGGAAAAATTGCTTGTCCATGTCGATGCGCTTGTTAGGCACATTTCCTACTGTTGTTTGCCAATCGAGCACCAACAATTTATTCAAATTGCGTGCAACTGTCAGTTTCGTCCAAGGAGGAGAAATTGAATAATCTTTAAAAGCAAAAACGCCTTTAAAGTTCGACAATGTTTTACCAAAGCTGGCATCTTTTACAGCCATGTGGTTTTCAGCGTGCGCACCAATTCCAATCAACCAAGGATTGGAAGTTGTTTGGGCTGTCAGAGCACCGGCACAAAAAATTGCCAATGCTGCGATACTTAATTTAACTCTTTTCATCTTTGTAATAATTTTTTTACGAATTAATTTTTATTATTATTTATATAAATATTTAATTTTAAAATTTCTTAACTTTATTCAATTTTTCTGCAAAAATCGTGCCTTTTTTTCAATTATTTCATCATATCGCTTAATTTTTTTATCTCAATAATAGGCGCGCCTTTTTCGTAAAGAATTTTGTAAATTGCATCTAAAACAGGCATTGTTACCTGATATTTTTCGTTCAATTCGTGGATACATTTTGTTGCATAATATCCTTCGGCTATCATTTCCATCTCCATTTGCGCTGTTTTTACCGAATATCCCTTGCCAATCATTGTACCGAAAAGTCTGTTTCGGCTGAATTTTGAGTATGCTGTAACGAGCAAATCGCCGAGATATGCGCTTTCGTCAGTGTTGCGCGGCGTTGGATTTGCCGCGCTGCAAAAGCGATTAATTTCACGAATTGCATTCGAGAGCAAAACCGCCTGAAAATTATCGCCGTATTTCAATCCGTGGCATATTCCTGAAGCGATTGCATAAATATTTTTCATTACCGAACTGTATTCAATTCCGACAATGTCGTCGCTTACTGTGGTTTTAATGTAAGGCGTTGAAAAAAGTTGGGACAATTCGCGGGCGCGGTCGCGGCTGCTGCACCCGATTGTAAGATACGAAAGACGTTCAAGTGCAACTTCTTCGGCGTGGCAAGGACCTGTCAGAACAGCGATTTGGTCTTTTGGAACATCATATTCTTTTTCAAAATATTCGGAAATTATCTGATTTTCGTCGGGGACAATTCCCTTTATTGCCGAAATTATAATTTTCTTTTCCAAGCCGCGCCAAAGCCGCTTCAAATGCTGCTTGAGAAAAGGAGATGGAGTTGCAAATATAAGAATATCAGATGCTTTGACAAGGTCGTTCATTCCGTCGGTGAACCAAATTTTACTTACATCAAAACGCAAGCCTGTAAGGTACGATGGATTTTTACTTGTCTGTATAAACTCGTTAATCTGGTCTTGACGGCGCATATACCAATTAATTCCCGCCTCGTTGGTGAGCACAATTTTGGCAAGTGCGGTAGCCCAACTGCCACCGCCGATTACCGCTACACGATATTGTTGAGGTTTTTCTTCACCAACAGACGTTGCGTATTTTCTTAATCGGTCGAGTAAATCCATCAATTATAATTTACAAATAAAGCGCATTGCAAAAATACAATTATTTTTTTTATAGTTTGCTTAAAAATTAATCAAAATAAATGTTATGTATATTGTACCTTTGTTTAACCAGTTCTTTTTTATTACTGATTTTGCCATAGGGGCAAAATCAACCCTTACTTTATAAAATTTAAACAATTTCTAAAATTTCGCCTCTTACAATTTGATAAGCGCAAAAGTACAATTTATTTTTTAAATTCAAATTTTTTTAATCAAATTTTTACAAATTTATTTTTCTTCCTTTGGGATATTTTACCGAATATGCAATGCGGTATTCTTTGCTTTCGCCTGCCGAAAGGTTTGTTTCCCAAGTAATTACGCCTATTTCTTCTTTATTGAAAGTTGGCGTGGTTGTTTCTTTTTTCAAAAATTCTACCTCAATTTCTTTTTGCTGCGAAACGGGATACTGGTCTTTGAGAACAAGAAAAATCGGCTTGTTTTGATTGTTTTTAACAGAAATTTTATATGTCAAAGTAACTTTTGTGTCGCTGCTCAATAGTTTTACAGACGAATAATCCATCATTTTTTCGCGTTTTACGGTAATTCGTTTATCCGTTCCGAGCGTAACAGAAAGCGTTTTTTGTGCAGATTGCGCGTTGAGGAAAGTTTGCCCGACAAAAGTGCCGTCGTAAGTTACATTTGCCATTCCGTTGAGCAAATTAAGTTTTTCCCAATCGGTAAATTCTGCAATCAGATAAACGTTTTCATCAAGTTTTGGAGCGCAATAATATTTGTAAGTTACCTGCAACTCGTTCTTTTTCAGGTCAATAACCTGTTCTTTTCCATTTCCGGGAATTGTGCTTGGCAAATCAATTTTATATTCCTCGCTGATTTGTTTTTCTTCGGTAAGAACATAATCTTCCATTTTTTTCGTAGTAATTAAAATTATGCCATTGCTTGCACGTGAGCCGTAAATTGATGTTGCGCTTCCATCTTTGATAATATTCATACTTTCAATTGCAGACGGGTCAAGATTCGGATTTGACTCGCAAGGCACGCCATCAACGACATATAAAGGCGCGCCATCAAGAACATACAAAGGTTGATTATCTACAGCTCCTCTTATCCTTATGTTTGATGCTGTGCCTGGAGCATAATCTGGAGCATTTACCATTTTTTTATCATAAGAAATAGAATTTGATGCGTAATTTTCTTGCAATCTGTTATTTTCATAAACATAATTCAAAAACCACGTTTGAAACAGCGGCGCGTCTTTTCCTCGCGATGGCTGCGCGGTGGAAAGCGTGAGATTTATTCTGTTCCAATCCAAACCTGTTGTTTGGCGCACTTTTGAGCGGCGTTGCAGTACCACAGGTTTATCAATTGAGGCGATGTTCATATCATAATAAGGAGTCCAGCCTGCTGCCGAAGTATAGTAAGTTACTGTAATATTTGCATTTGCAGCCATTGGTGCAATAAGCGAAAGTTTCAAAATTCCGCTTTTTGTTCCGTTTTTGTTTTTTTCCTGCGCAAGTTGTGCATTGAGCCGTTCAAGAGTTTTTTGCAACTCAACTTTTTTCTTGGTATCGGCGGCGATAGCAGCCGAGTACGCGGTTGCTTTTGCGCTGTAAAATTCAAGGTTTTGTGTCATTTCTGCGGTGGAAATTCCTTTGGAAACAACGCTGAGATTTGTGTCAATTCCTTTTTTCAAAAGAGTTAAAGAGTTGGTATTTACCTCAATAGCAGTTGCGGTTTTTGTAATTTC
>WRGS01000143.1 GCA_009787075.1 Paludibacter sp. | reverse complement strand
TTTTTATCGAAGAGGTCGCAAACCAGTGAGTAGGTTTCGATTAATTTAAGTTGCATTTCGTTTGACATAATAGGTAATTGTTGATTTTTAGACCTCTAAATTACTAAAAATCAACGATATATGCAACTTTTTTAAAGATTTTTAAATATAAAATTAAATAAAAAAACGGGCTTTTTTAACCCGTGATTCGCATAAATATCAGTACCTTTGTGCTTTTTCAGACAACAATGCGCGGGTGGGCGGGTTGTTGCAGGGAATGTGTGTTTAACAAAATATTTGACCTGAACAAATTATTCGGGTTAAAAATATTAAAAAAACATATAAAGCAATAAACACAAATCATAGTAAATTTTATTTTTTTATTTTCGGCTGCAAATGTAAGAACTTTTTTTTTGAATGAACAAAATATTTTTTAAAAAAAGTTAATAATTTGGTTGTGTTTTTAAAAATTCGGCAAGTTTTTGCAATGCCAATGCTCTGTGGCTGATTGCATTTTTCTGGTTTTCGGTCAGTTGCGCAAAACTTTGAGTGTAACCATCTGGAATAAAAATCGGGTCGTAACCAAATCCTGTTATTCCGCGCGGTTCGGTGGAAATCTTCCCCCTGATTTTTCCTTCAAAAACAGATTCTTTTCCATTGAAAATCAACGCAATAACAGTACTAAACTGTGCTGCGCGGTTTTCTTTTTCTTCGAGCAAATGTAAAACTTTTTGCACATTTGCAAGCGAATTTTTATCTTCGCCTGCAAAACGTGCTGAAAAAACTCCCGGTGCGCCGTCAAGCGCATCAATTTCAAGTCCTGTATCGTCCGAAAAGCAATCTACGCCGTATTTTGCCGCAACAAAACGCGCTTTGAGCAAAGCATTTCCTTGTAGTGTGTCGGCAGTTTCGGCTATATCTTCAAAGCAGGATAATTCGCTCAAACTCACAATTTTAAAATCATTGCCCAAAATCGCGCGCGCTTCACAAAGTTTGTGCGCATTATTTGTTGCAAAAACAAGTTCTCTCATTGTTAAGATTTAAACAATTTCTTCTAAATTATGCTTTTGCCAATACAATCATCCCTATAATAGTTGCGATAATTACGCCCCAAATAAACACAAGAGCGTACTGCTGAATGCGCCCGCTTTGCAAACCTTTAATTTTTTCAGACGAATAATTAGAAACTGTTGCCAGACCATTCATCGCTCCGTCTATAACGTGGCGGTCGAACCATGCAATAGGCGTAGAAACATTGCGGAAAATTATTTTTTTTGTAATAAAAATATAAATATTATCAATATAAAAACGATTGCTTGCCGCACGATAAAGCGACGGAAATGCAGCGGCAAATTTTTGCGGCAATGTTTTGGGTTTCATATACATAATGGTTGCAATTGCAATTCCGATTACCGCAATTGCTATGCTGATTGCTGCAACAGTCCAATTCAAATGAATATGATACGGCTGCCCGTCTGCCGAAACAAATTCTCCAAAAGGAATAAAGCCTGCAAAAATTGTTATCACTGCAAAGAAAACCAGCGGAAACGCCATTGAAAATGGGCTTTCGTGCGGAGTATGTCCGTGTTCAACTTTATATTCTTTTCCCCAAAAAATATTAAAATATAAACGGAACATATAAAACGCTGTAAGTCCTGCGGTGAAACTCATAATGATTCCTACCCAAATATTTTTATCAAAAGCGGCGGCAAGGATTTCGTCTTTGCTGAAAAAGCCCGAAAATGGCGGAATTCCCGCAATCGCAAGGCAGAAAATCAAAAATGTAAAATGCGTTATTTTCATATACTTGCGCAAACCGCCCATATCTTTCATCTCGTTGGAATGAACGGCGTGGATAATTGAGCCCGCGCCCAAGAATAATCCCGCTTTAAACATTGCGTGAGTAAAAAGATGAAACATAGACGACATATAACCCGTTCCGTGATGTCCCTCGTAGCCTGAAACTCCAAGTGCAACCATCATAAATCCGATTTGTGAAATTGTAGAAAACGCCAAAACGCGCTTAATATCTGTTTGAGTGCAGGCAACTGTTGCTGCATATAATGCTGTAAATGAGCCAACTATCGCAATCCCGAAAAGAACTTCGGGTGCGTATTGAATATAAACAAAGAACAGACGTGCAACCAAATAAACGCCAGCCACAACCATTGTCGCCGCGTGGATTAATGCAGACACAGGCGTTGGACCTTCCATTGCATCGGGCAACCAAACGTGCAGCGGAAACATTGCCGATTTGCCTGCGCCGCCAATAAAAATTAATCCTAAAGCCCACGCAAGTACCGAGCCGCCCATAAAAGTCAGTCCGCTTGCCGAAGCGAAAATCTGTTCGCCGCCGTTTGTTAGTTGCTGAAAATCAAATGTTTTTGTAAAAAATGAAAGCAATAAAATTCCTATCAGAAAGAACATATCAGCAAAGCGCGTAACGATAAACGCCTTTTTTGATGCGCGAACAGCCTCTGGCTTTGTGTAATAAAATCCAATCAGCAAATATGACGAAACGCCGACAAGTTCCCAAAAAATGTACATTTGGAAAATATTTGTTGCCACAACCAAGCCGAGCATAGAGAAAGTAAAAAGCGACAAAAACGCAAAATAACGTTGAAAACCTTTTTCTCCGTGCATATAGCCGTTGCTGTAAATATGCACCATCAGCGAAACGGTTGTAATCACAACGAGCATCATCACAGAAATCGGGTCGAGCAAAATCCCCAAGTCTATTTGCAAATGTTCGGTAAAACGCAGCCATGTGGTTTTCATCACAATGGTTTCAAACGCGCCGTTTGCGCCGCGCCCCGCTGTAAAATACTGAAAAGCGCAAACATACGCTAATGCTGTAATAATTCCCAGTGAAACCGTTCCGATAATTCCCGAAACTTTCGGTTTCAGTTTGCTGTCCATCAATCCCAAAAATATAAAAGTAACAAATGGCAGCAGTAAAATTAAAAGTGTGTAAGACATATTTTTAAATTATTTTTATTCGTAATATTCAAATGTTCTTTTTTCAATGTCGCGAGGTATCTTTGCATCGCCTCTATATGTTGTTTTTTCAATCCAATTACCTTTTGCATCGTATTTGTATTCGTAAAAATATTTATCAGATAACCTACCGACAAAATAACATCAAGATTGTAGTATTCAATACTTCTCAAAACTTCTCTATTTCCTTCAATTTGAAGTGTAGCAAAATTTGCGACAACTGAAAATTTTGCCAATTCTTCTTTAAGCGCATTATTAATATGTTTCCAATCGTTTTTATATCTCTATCGAACAAAATAGACATTTGCTGACGGTTCAGCCAAACCGTTTCATTTTCCAACCTGACTTCAAGTTCTATTGTGCTATCTGGTTGATATAATATTATTTCGTTTTGGTTATTTTGCATAAAAAAAATTAATACTTCATTTCATTATTAACCTGCTAACCTTATATTTATAATAAAAATTTTGTAAATATAGGAGTCCCATATATTTTAATTTTTTTTCGCGTGCAAAATTACTAAAAACGCTATGGTTTGAAAACACTTCTTAAATATTTTTTTAAATATGCGTTACAAAAAGCGGTGTGTTGGCTTTTAAAACCATTTTGTAAGCCAAACTCGGATTGAAAATACGTGAAAGCAAATTGCGTTTTTTTGCATTAAAAGCAAGCAAATCAATTTTATTTTCTGCCAAAAAGTTGGTTACAGCCGCAGTGTTGCTTTGCGAATTGACAATTTTATAATTTGTCGAAATATTTTTGTAATGTGTTGAAAAATAAGATTTTATGCCTTCAAGCATAATTTGGTCCCATTGCTGTTGTTTTTCAGAAATATGCAGGAAAAAAATTTCAAGTTTTTTATTTTCAAATAAATCCAAAAGCGCGTCAATAGCGATTAAATCTTTTTGGTCGAAATTTGTAAGAAACGTAATGCGTTGAATATCTTCAATATTTGCCAGCGGCAACTGAATTGGCACAGCAAACACAGGAGATACGCTCGCATCAAGTACTTCGCCTGTAACGCTTCCTATCAATTCTTCGGAAATTGTTCTGCCGCGCGTCCCCATTACAACAAGGCGCGGGCGATGTTGCTTGCAATAATTAATTATTTCTTCATCGGCAACGCCTTCCACAAGTTCGATATTAAACTCAATATCAGGAATTTCGCCTTTTGCAATTCGCTTTTTCAGCAGATTTTCAAAATTCTGCCTGTCCGCTTCCGCCATTGTACTGAGGCGGCGGAACTGATCAGAATTGCTCAAAGTGTAAATATTTGTATCTCCAAAAGTTGAGATATTATAAGGAGGCACGGAATAAACGTACAGCAACACGATTTTTGCTTTCAAAGCATCAGCAAAAGCGAAACCGAAATCAATGGTTTTTTGTACAAAATCGGCAAAATCAATCGGAATAAGCACAAAAGTTTGCTCCTTTGATTTGACATTTTTTTGCGTTTCCCACGCTTTTTCAACTTCTTCTACAATGCGCAACGCACGCGGCAAATCATTTTCGGCAATGCGAATGCGCACTCCTACACCCACAGCGGGAACATCGGCGTTAATATTCTGAATTGAAGTTTCTATGCCGTTGCGTTCAAGTTCCTGTTTGATTTTTTCAGCGCGTTTGGACGTGCGTATTGCAAGTGTTACAAGTGTTTTTTCCATAAAAAATTATCATCTTCGGCTTCCGCCCAAAAAAATCATTATATAATAAAGCAATGTTGCCAACGAGCCAAGCGCAGCCACAACATAAGTGTAAGCGGCTGATTTTAAGGCATCTTTTGCTTGCGGATATGTTTGACGGTCAACAATGTCCGATTCTTCGAGCCAGTTCAGTGCGCGGCGGCTGGCATCAATTTCCACAGGCAAAGTTACAAAACTGAAAAGCGTTGTCATTGCAAAAAGTATAATTCCTGCCAGCAAAAGCGCAGGGAAAACTTTCAAAAGGAACATTCCGCCGAGCAAAATCCATGTTACATATTTTGACGAAAAACTTACCGCAGGCACAAGGTTTGAGCGCAAGTTCAGCGGCGCGTATGCTTTTGCGTGCTGCAAAGCGTGTCCGCATTCATGTGCAGCAACTGCGGCTGCTGCAATGCTGTTTGAGGCATAAACGCTTTCGCTGAGATTTACCGTTTTGTCGGTCGGGTTGTAATGGTCAGTCAGATGTCCGTTTGTATGTGTAATTGTAACATCATAAATGCCATTTTCGCGCAGCATTTTTTCGGCAACATCGCGTCCTGTCATTCCATTTAAAGTTGGTATGCGCGAATATTTTTTGAATTTCGATTGCAAACGCGCCTGTACAATCCAACTTAAAAGGGCTACTCCTATAAAAATTATCCAATATATATCCATAATATTCTGAAAGTTAAAAAATTAAAAAATTGACAATAAAAATCAAGCGCAAAATTACAAAATAATTATGAATTTAAAAATTAAAATTCAAAAATCATTGTTTGCAACAAAAATTTCAGGCATTGCTTTTTTGCAATGCCTGAACTGTAAAAACTTTTTGCTAATTTATGCGAATCACGGGTTAAAAAAGCCAGTTTTTTATTTAATTTTATAGTTAAAAATCTTTAAAATCAAAGAAATTCATAATTTTGCCCGCCATTACTTGCACGATTGGTTTCCAAATTTAACTTCATATAAGAAATTTAACAACCGATTAAATATCTTAAACCCAATATTTTACGATATATCTCTTGATATTATCTCAAACAATATTCCCGAAAATGCGCAATTGCAAACTCAAATGATTGATTCTTTGCCCATTATTACTTGCAAACAACGGAATCGAACAGCAAAAGTTGCTATAGATTGCGTTGATAAAGGTTTCTGTTCCTCAAAAAAAATGTACTATTATGGTCTGAAATTTCACTTGCTTGCTTTTCGTAGAAAAGGGACTGTCCCTTTTCCTAATAAAATTTATTTTTCTGCCGCTTCTGAGAGCGATTTATCCATTGTCAGAGAATTAAATTGGCTTGATAATCTGCAAAATACAGATATTTTTGCAGATAAAATTTATATGGACAAAGATTATTTTGAACCCCGAAAACAATATATTCAATTGGAACTTTTTACCCCAGTAAAAGTGGTAAAGGACACACCTGAATGTCTTAAATTGCGGGATTGTGCTTACAATAAGATTTTTTCCGCTGCTGTTTCTAAAGTTCGACAACCTATTGAATCGTTTTTTAACTGGTTTATTGAAAAATCAAATATTCAAAATGCATCTAAAGTTCGTTCTAACAATGGTTTATGGTTACATTGCTTCGGAAAACTCGCCATTGCATGCTTAACTTTTTTATTTTAACCCGTGATTCGCATAAATAAATTTATTTAAAAAGAAAGATTGTCATTTTCTTGAACACTGTCTTCAATCATCGGGGGTGGTATAAATTTCATTGGCAATGGAAAGAAAGGGTATCGTCCACAAATACTATCAATAGTAGAAAATGTATTAAAACTGTCTTCAATCATCCAACATATTGAATTTGAATAATTTCTTACTTTATTGCGTTTTACAGAATTACCAAACGAATTCAACACATATCGCTCTATACCTGAATATATATAAACTCGTTTATTATTGGAACTAAGCATATAAACAATTGGTTGCTGATTATAATCAGAATTTTCCTGCTCCATAAGCGAATTATCTCCTCCAAAAAGGATTAATGTTAAATTATAAGGGGTTGTTTTATCAATATATAATTCATAAAACTGAAAATTTTCATATTTATTGGTAAATGAATCTATTACTTGTTTTAACTCCTTTTTTAATTCCAATTTGTAAGGAGTTTTGTGTGCAACACAAGAATAAATTGCAAAAACAAATAAAATTAATGTAAGATATTGTTTTTTCATACTGCAATTATTTTTTATAT
>WRGS01000142.1 GCA_009787075.1 Paludibacter sp. | reverse complement strand
GGTTACAGCATTACAATACTTAAACAAAATGAATAACAGACCTATTGGACAACTTAAATATGCGCTTTTTTAATTCCGCCAACGGGTTATTAATAACAATTGCCGCTTTAGATTATTGACAAGATTTTTGTATCTTTCTCATTCATAATAATAATTTTTTTTTGCAAAATTACAAAATATCCGTATTTTTATATGTTTTATTTCAAAAAATCGTCTTTTTGTGCGGTTTTTATTAATTTTGCCAAATGGATTATTTAACAAAATCACAAAATCAGAACGTAAAATATTCATTATCATTGCTTTGGGGCGAAATAAAAGATTTTATCAAACACGATTTTAATATTTTGGCATACGCTTACACTCTGACTTTTACAGTGATAATTTTGTTTTTGAACTACAAATTTGACTTTTATTCAAAAGTGATGCGTCCAACTTATAATAATGGAAACTCAATTTGGGCGTTTTTCGTGTTATATTCAGTGGTGTATTTTGCCGCTGCAATTCCAAATTTTGCGCTTCGCAAAGAATATGCACTGCTCAAAAATCCTAAATTTTATATTAAATCGCTGTTTCTTATATTTTTATACGCGCTTTGCGTTGGCTGGTTTTCGTACAGAAATTGGGAAATTCCATCGCTTTCGAGCAGAGAAAATGCCTTTGTTATTCGCCTGATTTCCAATGCTAAAAGCATCATTTTTATAACTTTGCCTCTGATTGTTTTGAAAATTTTTTATGATAAAAAAGTTGAAGGTTTGTATGGCTTGTCTAAAAATTCAAAACACATCAAAGTTTATTTGCTTGCACTGGCGGTCATTGTGCCGTTTGTGATTGCAGCTTCTTTTTCGGCAGATTTTCAAAGCGCATATCCGCAGTTTCAAGCGTGGCGTTATCAAGCAGTTTTCAAGTTACCAACCGCAATTTACACTGCGATTTTTGAGTTTGCCTATCTTGGCGATTTTATCAATACCGAACTTTTCTTTCGCGGGGCAATGATTGTTGGTATGATGGCGATTTTGGGTAAAAGAGCGGTGCTGCCAATGGTTGTGTTTTATGTATCAATTCATTTTGGCAAACCGCTTGGCGAGGCAGTTTCGTCAATGTTTGGCGGTTATATTTTGGGAGTTTTGGCGTATCAGACGCGGCATATTTGGGGCGGCGTGTTAGCACATATCGGAATTGCTTTTACTATGGAAATAATGGGGCTGCTGCAATATTATTTCCTGTCGAAAGGGTAGGCGGCAGTTTTCGTCATTACAAATGCAGTGAAGCAATCCAAAACGTTGATTTTTATTAAATTTTAAACAAACTCTTAATAACCTGAGTTTGGATAAGAAATAGCCCTTTATGGCTTACATATCAATAGAATACAATTCCAAACAACATTTTTTGTCCGTTATGACATTAACCGTTAATGCCCTACAGGCAATGTGAAAAGATATTGATTTATTTTCTATTGATATTAATAGCCTACGGCGAAGTTATAAATTGAATTATGAAATTTCTTATCCAAAACTCAGGTTATTAACAAATTTTTATATAAAAATAAAAAGATTTTAGTAATTTTGCAGCCTCAAATAAATTAATTTTAAATGAAAAAATTGGTATTATTAGTGCTTGCAGCGGGTATGGGCAGCCGTTATGGGGGCTTAAAGCAACTTGATGGACTTGGTCCTAATGGCGAAACGATAATGGATTATTCGATTTTCGACGCTATTCGTGCAGGCTTTGGTAAGGTTGTATTTGTAATTCGCGAAAGTTTTGAAGCAGAATTTCGTCAAAAAGTTGCTGATAAATATGTTGGTTTGATTGATGTAGATATTGTATTTCAGGAAGTTGCAAAAGTTCCTGCGGGTTATGCGTACGATCCGAAACGCGAAAAACCTTGGGGAACAAATCATGCTGTTCTTATGGGCAGAGATGTTATAAATTCACAATTTGCAGTGATTAATGCGGACGATTTTTATGGAAAAGAATCGTATGAAATTCTTGCTAAATTTTTGCAATCTGTTGAGAATAAGAAAAATAACTATTGCATGGTTGGCTATCGCGTAGGGAATACGCTTTCGGAAAGCGGGACTGTAAGTCGCGGCGTGTGTGTGGTTGATAGTGATGGATATTTGCAAAATATTGTTGAGCGCACAAAAATTGAAAGTAAAAGCGGTACTATTGTTTATTTGGACGAAAACGGCACGGAAGAAACAATCGAGCCTGAAACGCCTGTATCAATGAATATGTGGGGTTTTACTCCTGATTATTTTGATTATTCGCTTGAATTTTTTAAAGAATTTCTTAACAGAGAAGGCAATAATATCAAATCGGAATTTTATATTCCTTTTGCTGTTAATAAATTGATTACCGATAAAACAGCGCAATGCCGCGTACTTGATACTTCGGCAAAATGGTTTGGCGTAACTTATCCAGAAGACCGATCGCAAGTTGTGCTTAAAATAAATGAGTTAATAAAGCAGGGAATTTATCCTGAAAAATTATTTAAATAAAAGAAAAATTGTAAGTTTGTTTTTTTATACTGATTCTTAATATCTATAAAAAATATGTCAAAAATTTTGGTAACAGGTGGAGCGGGTTATATTGGTTCGCATACGGTTGTAGAATTGCAAAACGAGGGGTTTGAAGTAATAATAGTTGATAATCTTTCAAATTCTAAAATAGAAGTTCTCAACGGAATTGAGAAAATCACGGGTGTGCGTCCCGCATTTGAAAATATTGATTGTTTGGATTATATGAATCTTGACCGAATGTTTGAAACGCGCGGCAATATTGACGGGATTATTCATTTTGCTGCATATAAGGCAGTTGGCGAATCGGTGGAAAAACCGCTGATGTATTACCGAAACAATCTTGTTTCGCTTATCAATTTGCTGCAACTGATGCCTATTCATAAAATCAAAAATATTGTTTTTTCTTCGTCCTGCACAGTTTATGGACAGCCCGACCAACTTCCTGTAACCGAAAATGCGCCGATAAAACCTGCGCTTTCGCCTTATGGAAACACAAAACAGATTTGCGAAGAAATTATTCGTGATACTGCACACGCCGCACCTGAAACTTATCAGGCAATTCTTTTGCGATATTTTAATCCAATAGGAGCGCATCCCACTGCGCTTATCGGCGAATTGCCAAACGGCGTACCTAACAATTTGTTGCCTTTTGTAGCACAAACGGCAATCGGCATTCGTCCTGAATTAAAAGTTTTTGGAAATGATTACAACACGCCTGACGGTTCGTGCATTCGTGATTACATCAATGTTGTTGATTTGGCGAGAGCCCACGTGGTTGCTCTCAAACGAATGATGAACAACAAAATGACAGAAAATATTGAGACTTTTAATTTGGGAACAGGGCGCGGACTTTCTGTCCTCGAAATTATTAACGATTTTGAGCGCGTAAATGATGTAAAAGTGCCTTATCAAATTGTTGGGCGGCGCGAAGGCGATATTGAAAAAGTGTGGGCTGATGCAACACTCGCCAACGAAGTTCTCGGCTGGCAGGCAAAAGAAACCATTGACGATACGCTTGGCAGTGCGTGGGCTTGGGAAAAACATTTGGCAGAAACAGAACCCAAATCTGTTTAAATTTCAAAAAAAAATTGCTAAAAGTTGTATTTGTTAATTGACATTACAAACTTACATTTTTTTCGTAATTTTGCACCAAAATAATTTTTATAAAAAATAAAGATGAGAAAAATAATTTTCTGTACATTAATAATATGTACTGCTTTTTTTGTGTTTTCTTGCAAAAAAACAAAGCCGCAAACTGATAATCATACGCAAAAAACGGTTGTTGTGCCGCAATTTTCGGCTGATTCGGCTTATAAATTTGTAGAAAATCAGGTAAATTTTGGTGCGCGGGTACCAAATACTCAAAACCACGAGCGATGCGCCGCTTATTTGGTTGCAACTCTGAAACGTTTTGGCGCACAGGTTGTTGAGCAAAAAGTAAAATTACAGGCATTTGACGGAAAAACTCTTGATGCAACCAATATTATCGGCTCGTTTCTGGTAGAAAATCCCCGCCGCATCCTGCTTTGCGCTCATTGGGATACGCGTCCCTTTGCCGACCAAGATGCAAATGAGAAAAATTTTAACACGCCTATTCTTGGGGCAAACGACGGAGCAAGCGGCGTGGGCGTGCTGCTTGAAATTGCACGAAATCTTGCAAAAGATACAGCGGATATTGGCATAGATATTGTTTTTTTCGATGCGGAAGATTATGGCGCTCCCGAAACAGCAAAAATTCCAAACAGCAGCCAAACTTGGTGTCTTGGTTCGCAATATTGGACGAAGAATCCGCATAAAATGGGCTACACCGCGCAATTTGGAATTTTACTTGATATGGTCGGTGCACCGAATGCAACTTTTTACCGCGAACAATATTCTGATTATTTCGCATATAATATTGTTGATAAAGTGTGGAACAAAGCCGCAAGTTTGGGTTTTTCTCAATATTTTATAAATGACAAAACAGGTGCAATCACAGACGACCATTTATTTGTAAATCAGAATATTAACATTCCTACAATCGACATTATTCATTACAGTCCGAATAACAAACACGGTTTTGGCGATTATTGGCATACTTTAAACGATAATATGCAAAGCATTGACAAACAAACGCTTAATGCTGTGGGAACAACTGTAATGAATGTTATTTACAATGAGAAATAATTTTTTTATAATAAAAAATATTGTATCTTTGCAAAAAGTAATTAGATACGATGCAATTTAGTTCGGAAATAGATAAACTTACTCATTCTCTTGAAGATGTAACCACATGGAATATTCTTCAAACTGATGTTTTGCCGCTTGAAAAGGCAGATTTAAGGGTTATTTCTAAGAAATTAGGTTGGAAATTTAATTGGAGAACAGAATATATTGTTCAGGAAAAACAAGTTTTTAAATTGGTTTTAAAGAATGAGCAAAAAACTATTCAAGGATTAATTTGCTTTGAGAAAAGAACAGACCATATTTTTATGCACCTAATAGAAACCGCTCCACATAATTTAGGAAAAACAAAAAAATATTTTGGAGTAATGGGAAATTTAGTTGCTTTTTCTTGAAAAGTGTCATATCAAAATGGATTTGATGGAGAATTAGGTTTTGATTCAAAAACCGATTTGATACCTCATTACATAAAAGAACTTGGCGCTATACATTTTGGTGAACAAAGAATGGTTATACTAAAAGATGCTGCAATAAATTTAATTACAACGTATTATCCTGAATTTTTTAACAAATAAAATAGTAAGATTATGGAACATAAGAACAGTTTTAGATAAAAAATGATAGCGTTGGACGAAATAGGTTTTATTGGAAATCAAAGTTATAAATATTCTAAAAAAGATTAATATTTATTTAGTAGTTTATTTCAGGCATTAAGAAAATTTCGTAAAGAATATCAAAGGGAAATGACTTTAAATGAAATCCAGCAACTTGGAATAGATTTAGAATATAGTTATAATAAAGAAGAAATTCTACAATATACAAATGGGTAATATAATAAAAACACCTGCAACCTAACGAGCGGTTTTGTGAGATGACGGCAGTATCCACGCAGGCATGGTCTGTGAAACCTCGCCTAACAAGCAGTTTGCTTTTACGATGCGCATGAGCAAAAAATAATTATAAATAGTTGAAAATAAATACTTTAAAATTTTAAAAAATATTATGGCAGAGAAAAAAATAGAAGATATAAAAAAACCGACAGCAGAAAAATTAAAAGCCTTGCAATTGGCGATGGATAAAATTGAAAAAGACCACGGCAAAGGCACGATAATGAAAATGGGCGACAGTAAAATTGAGGAAATTTCTGTAATTTCCACAGGCTCAATAGGTTTGAATGCTGCTCTGGGAGTTGGCGGTTATCCGCGCGGGCGCGTAATTGAAATTTACGGACCCGAATCGTCGGGTAAAACCACGCTGGCTATTCACGCTGTTGCTGAGGCGCAAAAAGTGGGTGGAATTGCTGCCATAATCGATGCAGAACACGCTTTCGACCGTTTTTATGCCGAAAAACTTGGCGTAAATATTGATGATTTGCTGATTTCGCAACCCGACAACGGCGAGCAAGCGTTAGAAATTGCCGACCAACTTATCCGCTCATCGGCGGTAGATATTATTGTTATCGATTCTGTGGCTGCTCTGACGCCGAAAGCCGAAATCGAAGGCGATATGGGCGACTCAAAAATGGGTTTGCAGGCGCGTTTGATGTCGCAAGCGATGCGCAAACTTACCGCTACAATAAATAAAACTAATACAACCTGCATATTTATCAATCAGTTGCGCGACAAAATCGGAGTTATGTTTGGCTCGCCCGAAACCACCACAGGAGGTAATGCGTTGAAATTTTACGCTTCCGTTCGTTTGGATATCCGCCGCATCAGTCCGATAAAAGACGGCGATGCGATACTTGGCTATCTCACTCGCGTAAAAGTTGTGAAGAATAAAGTTGCTCCGCCATTCCGCAAAGCAGAATTTGACATTATGTTTGGCGAAGGCATCTCGCAGGCAGGCGAAATTGTTGATTTGGGCGTTGATTATGGATTTATCAAAAAGAGCGGCTCGTGGTTCAGTTATGGAGACACAAAACTTGGTCAGGGGCGCGACAGCGTGAAAAATCTTATTAAAGACAATCCCGAACTCGCAGGCGAACTTGAAGAAAAAATTTCTGCAGCAATCAAAAGCGGCATCAAACCCGAAACATCAAAAGATAAAAAGAAAGAAGCAGAAAGAGCAGAGGAATAGTTCCATTTAATAAAGGAGACTTCTAAAAATTCAAAAATCAAAGTTTGTTTCAGAGGTAAAAGCGGAGTTTACTTAAAGTAAATTAGCATTTTGCGTAATG